>NZ_JBEZYF010000002.1:0-262509 GCF_040638415.1 Kribbella sp. NPDC026596
CCGGCTCCATTGCGCGTCGGTCAGCACCGCAGAACGAGACACCAGCCAACAATCCCAGCCAACCACGCCGACCTTTAGGAGACACGCCCTAGCCGACGGTCCCGGATCGAGGTGAGCACGGCGGTCGTGTACGCCGCGGTCTGCAACAGGCCGGGCACCATGGTTTGGCAGTAGGAGCGGTACTGCCTCGTGCGCTCATAGAGATCGCGCACGGAAGCGTTGAGGTGGCGTAGCCCGGTTCGTTCGGCCCGCCGCCAATCCAGCCACATCGAGTCGACGGACCGCAGTTCCGCAATGAGGTCCGCTAGGAGCTCGGGTGAAGAGCAGACAGCACACCACGTGCGCAGATCCGCCTCGGACGGCTGCTGTTTGCCATGCTCGATCTTGGACGTCTTGGCTTCATGCCAACCGGCCGCGGTGGACAGTCCCCGCGCGGTCAGTCCCGCGTCGAGCCGGATATCCCGCAGCCGGTCGGCAAGAGCCTGGCGCGCGCTCTGGGCACTCGAGAATTGCGACGCAGGCATCCAACTGGCTAACGACGAGAAGGCAGGGCTTTACACGGTAACGGAGTAGTCCACGTGGTCGATGCCACGCTCCCAGCTTGCCTCGAACGCCGAGCGACACAGCTTCACCACATCGGGGTCGGTGCTTACCTCATTGCCGACGAACCGCCCGTCACCGGCGAAGAGGCAGAACTGAACGGTGGCTTCATCGAAGATCCAGACGTCGTTACCTGGCAGGGCAACCGCGGACACGCGCGGGCGCGGTACCCAGCGGATCGCCTCTCCGGCAATGACGTTGACGCGCGAAGTCACTGCGTGTTCAAAGGCGATGTAATCCGAGACCGGTTCACTGACGACTCGTACCCGCTTGAGCTCGACGCCTCGCGCAGTTGCGGTGCTGGCCGTCTCCGTCCAGCCGGCGTACTCGCGGACCGCCTGGTCGACGTCACCAGCCTGCCACGCTGCATAGGCGGGGTCTTCGGTCATGTACTGGTCGCGAAACTCCAGCTTCAGCGCAGTTCGACTGGAGCCGGCGAGCAGTTCATCGAACGATGGCTCCAGCACGACAGGCCTCCACAATGATCTCCGCCATCCTGGCGGGTAGCTTCACGACGGACTCCGAGTCCTCGAGCCCACAGTCCTTCGACAGCCTGGCCAGCATCGCCAGATCGACGACCGTCTCACCCTGAAAGTACAGATCGCCGGTCTCCTCGTCTCGGAAGACCGCTGGACAGTTGTTCCCCGGGCAGTTCGGGTCTTTGCCGTAGAACAGTAGTGCCATGATGACCTCCTGTATCAGGTAGCACACTGTGGGTGGTGCTGACCCATCATCGAGGGGACTTCCGTCCGTAGCCAAGCCTTCGGGGCAGCACGCGCAAGTTTGCGCAAGTTGCTTGCGAAAGCCCTGACGGGCTGCACCCTCAGCGTCGGGCTAGCAAGGTTGCTCGTGGCGCTTCACTCGCCGAGCCCGAGTCCTGGCCCGGTCGCAAGGTGCCGGTGGGCCAGCCTGCATCCCCATGGCGTTCCATCCGCCACCGGAGCCGGTGCTCGAGTCCAGTGCCTCGGTCCACAGCTCGTCCGCCGCTCCCAGGTGGGGCGAAGGCCAGTTCGCGGCGCCGCCGGAGGTGGCCGACAGGACAGCCGCCGCGGAGCGGTGTCCTTTGGGGCGGTGTGCTTCGGGTGGTTAGGTGGGGTCGAGGGGGAGGGTGACGGTTACTTGTAGGCCGCCGGATTCTCGGGGGATCGCTGTGACGGTGCCGTGGTGGGCTTCGGCTACTGAGCGGACGATGGAGAGGCCTAGGCCGGCGCCCTTTCCGGTGACCAGGCGTTCGGCGCCCAGGCGGTAGAAGGGTTTGAAGAGGGATTCGACTTCGTACGGCGGGATCTCGGGTCCGGTGTTGGTGACGACCAGTTCCACGTGGTCGTGGGTTGTCCGGCTGACTACTCGGACCCAGGCGGCGGACTCCAGGGCCATCACATTCGCGGAGTCCAGTGCGTGCCCCGCGGCGCCGGTCGGGCGGTGGGCAGTTGTGATGGCCTGGCGGTCCGCGGTGGTGACGTTGTGGCGGATGCCGTTTTCGACGAGGTTGTGGACCAGGCGTTCGAGGAGCAGGGCGTCGCCGGACACGGGGGCGTCGGCGGGAGCGCGGATGAGGTCGACGTGGGCGGCGGTGGCTTCGGGGGTCAGCTGGGTGGCTACGTGGTTGACGATGTCGGCCAGGTTGACGGGGTAGACGGTGGTCAGGGCCTTCTCGGAGTCGGCGAGGATCAGGAGGCCGTCGATGAGTTGTTCGTGGCGGGCGTTGATGGTGAGGAGGCTCTCGCCGAGCTCCTTGACATCACTGGATGCCGTACGGCGATGCATCGCGACCTCGACCAGCGCGCGGCCGAGCGTCAGTGGGGTGCGGAGCTCGTGGGAGGCGTTGGCGACGAAGCGGCGTTGGCCGTCGAAGGAGTGGCCGAGCCGCTCGACCATGGTGTCGAAGGCGTCGGCCAGCTTCACCTCGTCCTGAGGGCCGTCCAGTGCGATCCGCTCATGGAGCGCCGCGGGTGCCGCAGCGATGCGGCGCGCGGTGTCGGTGACTCGGTGCAGGGGTGCCAGGACTCGGCCCGCGACCAGCCAGCCGAAGCCGGCTGCCAGCCCGCCCACCACGACCAGTGCGACGCTGCCCTGGGTCAGGAACGACTTGATCGCGGCCTGGCGGACCTGTTGGCGCTGCTGGTCCAGCACCCGCTCGGCGTCCGAGCCGGTGAGCACATCACCGTCCTTGTTCATCACATAAACCTGGTCCGGCTTCGGTGACGCACCCGCGGACGGCGGCGGGTTGAGGTACGTGCCTTGCACGATCACCCGGTACTGCTGGCCCAGGTTGTTGGTGAACAGCGCATAGGTGACACCGAGCAGCAGTACGCCGGCAACCATGAACAGACCGCCATAGATCAGCGTGAGCCGCCCCCGCAGCGTCAGCCGTCTCACGGGATGCGGTACCCGACGCCAGTGACGGTCTCGACCAGTCCCGGCTCCCCCAGCTTCCTGCGCAGCTTGAGGATGGTCAGCCGGACCGCTCCGGTGAATGGATCCACGTGCTCGTCCCATGCCTTCTCCAGGAGTTGTTCGGCCGACACCGTGGCGCCATCGGCTCGGAGTAGTTCCGCGAGTACGGCGAACTCCTTCTTCGACAGCGGCACGTACCGACCGTCCCGGAACACCTCGTGCCGGGCCGGATCCAGCGTGAGCCCCGCGCGACGCAGTACTGGCGGGTCAGCCGGACGACTCCGCCGCCCGAGCGCCAGCACCCGGGCCGCCAACTCGGCGAAGGCGAACGGTTTGGTCAGATAGTCGTCCGCACCGAGCCCAAGCCCTTCCACTCGGTCCGTCACCGCAGCCGCGGCCGTCAGCATCAGTACTCGCGTGGCCGAGCCGGAGTCCACCAACTGTCGGCACACGTCGTCGCCATGTACGACGGGAATGTCACGGTCCAGGACCAGTACGTCGTACGCGTTCACAGCCAGCCGTTCGAGCGCGGCGCCGCCGTCACCCGCCACATCGACGGCATGCGAGTCGTCGCGCAGCCACTCCGCGATCGCTGCCGCCAGCAACGGTTCGTCCTCGACCACCAGCACACGCACGCCTCCCATGATCCCCGATGCCCGTGTTTCCCCAGCGTTAGCGACTGCGGAAACCGTCTGGAAACGGCATCCGGCGAAGGCTGTCAGCCTGAACCGATCCAAGGAGAGATGATGCGCAAGACCACCCTGGCCGTCGTCCTGGCGGCCGCCCTACTGACGGCCACAGGGCTGACCGGATGCGGCGCGAAGGACCCCGACACCCAGGTCGCCTCGGGCAGTGGCGCCCAGCCTCAGTCCACCGCACCGAGCAGTGCGCCGCCCAGCCTCAGCCGGGACGAGATGGCGGTCAAGTTCACCCAGTGCCTGCGGGAACAGGGTCTCAACGTGCCGGACCCCGAACCGGGCAAGGGTCCGCTGCTCAAGTTCGACAAGAGCTCCGGTGTCAGCCCGGAGCAGGTCCAGAAGGCGATGGAAGCCTGCCAGCAGTACAACCCGCAGGGCGAGAGCAGTGCGAACCCGCAGCAGGACGAGAACGGGCGCAAGTTCGCCGAGTGCATGCGCAAGAATGGCGTGGAGAAGTTCCCGGACCCGACGCCTGGCCAGCGCGGCGTGATGATCGGTCCGGAGGTCGGTGACGACCCCGACTTCCAGAAGGCACAGCAGACGTGCCAGCCGATCCTGGCAGGCCAGTGATGCGCAGAGCCTGGACGGCTGTGGTCGTCCTGGCCGCCGGAGGGGCCGTCAGCGCCTTCCTGGTGAACCGGGGCGACACCAGCCAAGCAGCGAACCAAACCGCGCAGGCACTGCCGGTCAACACCGCCAGAGTCACGCAGCAGACCCTCAAGGACACCGAGACCGAAGACGGCGACCTCGGCTTCGGTACGACGTCCACCGCGGTCAACAGGTCCGCGGGGACGATCACCGGCCTGCCCGACAGCGGACAGGAACTCAGGCGCGGCAACACCGTCTACAGCCTCGACAACAAGCCGACCACACTCCTGTACGGCGCACTCCCGGCGTACCGGCGACTCGCGAACGGCAGCGCGGGCACTGACGTCCTGCAACTCGAGCAGAACCTCAGAGCGCTGGGCTACACCGGCTTCACCGTCGACGACGAGTACACCGCTGCCACAGCGGAGGCTGTCGAGGAGTGGCAGGAGGACCGCGGCCTGGACGAGACCGGTGTCGTCGAACTCGGCAGTGTCCTCTTCGCACCCGGTCACATCCGGGTGGACAGTGTGGACGCACAAGAGGGCGCGCCGCTCGGCCCGGAGCAGAAGGTCCTTACCTACACCGGCACCACCAAGGCCGTCACGGTCGAGCTCGACGTCGCGGACCAGCGCCTGGCCAAGCCCGACGCGGCGGTCACCGTCGCGCTACCGGACGGCAAGACCGTGCCCGGCCGGGTGGACAAGGTGTCGACGAAGATCGTCCCGGCCGAGAGCCCGGACAAGGACCCGGAGACCAAGGTCGAGGTGGTCGTTGCCATCGACAACCAGAAGGCGGTCGCGGCCTGGTCGCTCGCGGCCGTCGACGTCACCTTCACCGCCTCGGAACGCAAGAACGTGCTCACGGTTCCGGTAGCCGCGCTGGTCGCCCTGCGCGAGGGCGGCTTCGGAGTCGAGGTCACCGACGGTACGTCGTCGCACTACGCGCCGGTGAAGACCGGACTGTTCGCGAGCGGTCAGGTCGAGATCAGCGGCACCGGGGTCAAGGCCGGTATCGCGGTGGGGATCCCGAAGTGATCGAACTGACCGAGGTGACCAAGGTGTACCCGGGCGGCGTGACGGCCCTCGGCGGGGTCAGCCTGCGGATCGACCGCGGTGAGCTGGTCGCGATCGTCGGGCCGTCGGGGTCCGGCAAGTCGACGATGCTCAACGTCCTCGGCACTCTCGATCGGCCGACCGCCGGCACGGTCCGGATCGACCGGTACGACGTGGCGCGGCTGTCGGACTCGGGTCTGTCCGCGCTCCGGGCGACCCGGATCGGGTTCGTGTTCCAGCAGTTCCACTTGGCATCCGGCGTACGGGCGCTGGACAACGTCGCGGACGGGCTCCTCTACTCCGGGCTGCGGCCAGCGGTACGGCGGAAGCGGGCGGCGGCTGCGTTGGAGCGCGTGGGGCTCGGCCACCGGATGGATCACGAACCGCATGAGCTGTCCGGCGGCGAGCGGCAACGGGTCGCCGTGGCACGGGCGGTCTCGGGTGAACCCGCCGTACTGCTGGCCGATGAGCCGACCGGAGCACTCGACTCGGCGTCGGGTGCCGGAGTGATGGAACTGCTCCGGGACCTGCACGCCGCCGGTACGACGATCGTCGTCATCACGCACGACCGCGACATCGCCGCGTCCCTGCCCCGCCAGGTGCGAATGCGCGACGGCGTAATCCTCGAGGAGGTCCACGCATGACCGGCGAGCAGAAGCCGGCCGGAGGTGGGCGCAGGAGCGGCGAGCTCAAACCCGCAAGACTCGGGCTACGCGATGTCGTCCGGGTGGGCGCGGTCGGCCTGCGGACCCGGCCGACGCGGGCGTTCCTGTCCGCCTTGGGGATCGCGATCGGGATCGCGGCGATGGTCGCAGTGGTCGGCATCTCGTCGTCCTCGCGAGCCGAGCTCGACGGTCAACTCGATGCCCTGGGCACCAATCTGCTCACCGTCGCGCCGGGCGTCCGGCTGACCGGCGAGCAGGCCCAGCTGCCGCTCACCGCCGAGGCGATGGTCCGCCGGATCGCCCCGGTCCGGGCCGAGTCGGCGGTCGGCAAGGTGGACGACGCCGCGGTGTACCGGAGCAACAAGATCCCGGCCGTCGAGACGAACGGCATCATCGCGTACGCCGCTCGTACCAACCTGCTCGACACCATCGGAGCAACCCTGCGCAGTGGCAAGTGGATCGACGCGGCCACCGGCCACTACCCGGCGACCGTCCTCGGCGCCAGCGCCGCCGACCGGCTGGGCATCACGAAGGCCGGCCCGGACACGCAGGTGCTGATCGGGAACACGTGGTTCACCGTGCTCGGGATTCTCGAGCCGGCCGCGCTGGCGCCGGAGCTGGACAGCGCCGCGCTGATGGGATGGCCCGCGGCGGACACCACGCTGGACTTCGACGGGCACCCGACCACGATCTACACCCGGTCCGACGACGCCCAGGTGGAGGCGGTCCGCTCGGTGCTCGGGGCAACGGCCAACCCAGAGGCGCCGAACGAGGTCGACGTGTCCCGGCCGTCCGACGCACTCGCCGCGAAGCAGGCCGCGGGCCAGGCGTTCACCGGGCTGCTGCTCGGGCTCGGCGCGGTCGCGTTGCTGGTCGGCGGGGTCGGGGTGGCCAACATCATGGTGATCTCGGTGCTCGAACGCCGGGCGGAGATCGGGCTGCGCCGCTCACTCGGGGCGACTCGAGGGCAGATCCGGACCCAGTTCCTCACCGAGTCCTTGCTGCTGTCCGCGTTAGGTGGCGCCGGCGGGGCATTACTGGGATCCGCGGTCACCGCGGCGTACTCGTCGTACCAGAACTGGCTGACGGTCATCCCCGTCTGGTCCCTGGCCGGCGGCGTCGCAGCCACCCTGGTGATCGGCGGACTCGCCGGCCTTTATCCGGCCATCCGGGCTGCCCGCCTGTCGCCTACAGAAGCTCTCAGAACAGGGTGACGCCGATGCCGGTGAGCGCTAGCTGGAGGAGCGCCACCGGCACCAGGCCCTGCCAAGCGAGCTTCTGGAGCTGGTCGGCGCGCATCCGCGGGAACGACACACGGACCCAGATCACCACGACCGACACGAAGGCGACCTTCAGCAGAGTCCAGATCCAGCCGATCGACTCCGGTCCCGGCCCGCTCCAACCACCCAGGAACAGCACCGTCGTCAGACCCGCGAGGATCACGATCCCGGCGTACTCGGCGAGCAGGAACATCGCGAACCGGAGCCCGGTGTACTCGGTGTAAGGCCCGAAGATGACCTCGGAGTCCGCAACCGGCATGTCGAACGGCGGCCGCTGCAACTCGGCCAGTCCGGCGATGAAGAACACGATCATCCCGGGCAGCTGCCAGAGCAGCCACCACGGGTTCCAGGCGTGGGCGATGCCGGTCAGGCTGAGGGTGCCGGCCGCGACCGCGACGCTCGCCGCGGAGAGTACGAACGGGAGTTCGTAGCTCATCAGCTGCGCCGCGACCCGGAGCCCGCCGAGCAGGCTGTACTTGTTGCCGCTCCCCCAGCCGGCCATCAGCGATCCGAGGACGCCGATGCTCATCACCGCGAGGACGAAGAACAGACCGGAGTCGAGGTCCGCGCCGACGATGCCGGGCGCGAGCGGGATCGCGGCGAGCGCGGCCATGTACGGCAGGATCGCCACGATCGGCGCCCACTCGAAGACCCGCCGGTCCGCGGCGGCCGGAACCACGCTCTCCTTCTGCACGAACTTCACGCCGTCCGCGACCAACTGCGCCCAGCCGTGGAACGCACCGGCGTACATCGGGCCGAGCCGCGACTGCATGTGCGCCATCACCTTGTGCTCGGCCTGACCGACCAGCAGAGGCGCCACCAGGAAGGCGACCAGGACGCCCACCACCCGCACCACGAACTCCAGCATGACCGCACCCTATCGACTCCGACTTGACCTCAACCAACGTTGAGGTCGAAAGGTGGGTCGCAGTTACCCAGGTTGAGGAGAATTCAGATGACCACCGTTCTAGTCACCGGAGCCACCGGGCGCGTCGGCCGGCACGTCGTCGAGGGCCTGCGCGCGGCGGGCGTGACCGTCCGGGCCCTCGTGCGTACGCCGGACCTCGCCGGACTGCCGACGGACGTCGAACTCGTGCGCGGTGATCTCTACGACGCGGACGCCGTACGACGAGCCGCGGCCGACGTGGATGCGGCATTCCTGCTGTGGCCGTCGTTCGACGCGTCGGGCGCGGCGGCCGTGGTCGGCCAGTTGCCGCGGCGGGTGGTGTACCTGTCCTCGCTCAACGCCTCGGATGGTGGCGTCTGGGGCGAGGTCGAGGAGCTGCTGCGGAACGCGGGCAAGGAGTGGACGTTCGTACGGCCGGGTGGGTTCGCGGTGAACGCGCAGGCTTGGGCTCGGGAGTTCCGCGAGGGTGACGTGGTCAGGCTGCCGTACCCGGAGGCCGGCCGATCGCTGATTCACGAGCGGGATATCGCCGCGGTCGCCGTACTCGCGCTGCTGGATGATCGGCACGTTGGCCAGAGCTATGAGCTCACGGGGCCGGAGGTGCTGACGCAGGCCGAGCAGGTCGAGACGATCGCGCTGGCCGTCGGCAAGCAACTGCGGATCGAGGGACTCACCGGCGCCGACGCTCGGCAGGCGATGCTCGACCAGGGCGCTCCGCCCGCGATCGCCGACAGCGCAGTCAGCTACTGGTCCACCCTCGTCGACAATCCTGAGCCCGTCACGAACACGGTTGTGCAGCTCACCGGGCGCCCGGCTCTGACGTTTGCCGCCTGGGCCGAAGAACACGCCGACGAGTTCTGCGTGCTGACCACGGCTGAGGTCGCCGACCGCTACGTCAACGCGCTCAGCACCGGCCGTCTCGACCAGGCACTTGCGCTGTCCGCTCCGGAAGTCGTCCGGGTCGCCCCACTCGAAACCGGCGGCGAAGAGATCGAGGTCAAGGGCGTCGACGCCATCCTCGAGAACGCCCGCCGGCTCAACGCCGACGTCGAGTACCTGGCGGTCCAACTGGTCGGCCCACTACTCCTCGACGACCGCTTCGCCGTCCGCTTCAGCTTCGACCAACTCAACGTCCGCACCGGCATCCGCTCCCGCACCACCAAGCTCTCCCTCTGCACGGTGCAGTCCGGCCAAATCACCCGTGAGGAAGTCTTCTACTACACCCCAGTTCACTCCTGAGGCGAGTCCGCAGCCGGCGGGTCGGCGGCGGGTGGTGCCTCGGCTGCTGGTGCCTCGGCTGCTGGCGCCTCGGCTGCTGGTGCCTCGGCTGCTGGTGCCTCGGCTTGTGGTGCCTCGGCTTGTTTGCGGGCTCGTCGTTCCCCAGGAGCTCGGCGGGGGCGAGCCGGTGTCGCGGCGGCCTCGGCGGGGGCCAGCGGGCTGGGGTCGGGGGATCCGGGTGGGCGGGGACCCCAGGTTTCGGGGTCGGGGACGCCGGGGGGAAGGGTGCGGCGGCGGCTGGGGGCGCCGGCGGGGGCGTGGTCGGACTCGCCGGGTTCCTTGGCACCGGGCCACGGCTTGGCGACCCGGGAGGCGAGGATGAACTCCTTGCGGAGCGGGTTGCCTTCGAAGCCGTCGGGGAGCAGCAGCGGGATCAGGTTCGGGTGGCCGGCGAAGGTGATGCCGAACATCTCGAACGTCTCGCGCTCATGCCAGTTCGCACCGGCGTAGAGCTCCGACAAAGTCGCCAGTACCGGCAGGTCGCGCGGGACCAGCGTCCGGACGAGCAGATGGTCGACATGCGATCCGCCCCAGAAATCGGCAAGGTGTGACACCACCCGGAACCCGTCGCCGAGCTCGTCGGAAGCACTCAGGAAATCGAAGAACGTGAACCCGACCGCGTCCCGCAGCACCTCGTGCGCCGCCACCCACGACTCCAGCGGTACGTCGATCGCCGTCGGACCGAAGCTGTCCACCGAAGTCGCGGCGATCCCGGCGCTGGTCAGCGCGTTGAGGGCGTCGTCACTCAAGGCTTCACCAGGCCGCGGGTCAGCGCCGCGGCGGACGGCTCGTCGTACCGGCTTGTCATGTCCTCGCCGGCGATCTTCTCCTGCAGCTTGAGGATCCCCTGCAGCAACGCCTCCGGCCGCGGCGGGCAGCCGGGCACGTACACGTCGACCGGGATGATCTGGTCGACGCCCTTGGTCACGCAGTACGAGTCCCAGTACGGGCCGCCGGAGTTCGAGCAGGAGCCGAACGAGATGACGTACTTCGGCTCCGGCATCTGGTCGTAGAGCCGCTTGATCGCGGGCGCCATCTTGTCCGTCACGGTGCCCGACACCACCATCAGGTCGGCCTGCCGCGGCCCGGGCGCGAACGGGATCACGCCCAGCCGGATGAAGTCGTGCCGGCCCATCGATGCCGCGATGAACTCGATCGCGCAGCAGGCCAGGCCGAAGTTGAACACCCACAGCGAGTACTTGCGGCCCCAGTTCAGCAGGTACCGGACCGGCTCGGGCGCGAGCTTCGCCAGCGCACCCACCGCCGGCCGCACCGTCGGCATCCCCAGCTCGGTCATGGTCTCAGCCTAGTCCGACAATCTCTTCCGCGAGGATCTCCGGGTACTCCAGCGGCGCGTAGTGCCCGACGCCGTCGACATGCCGCAGCCGTACGTCGCTGAAGAAGTCGTCGATCCGGTCCGACCAGGCCCGCGGGAACAGCGGATCGAACTCCGGCCACAGCACCACCGTCGGTACGGCGATCCGGTCGTACGACGGCGGCGCCATCTCCGCCGCTGACACGGCGACCGACCCGGCGCCGGCCCGGTACCAGCTGATCGACGCCGTGAATGCACCCGGCACCGAGTAGACCTCGACCAGGTGATCCAGCTCCGGCTCGAACCCGGGCCCGGACCAATGGGTCCAGAAGTGCCGCAGGTACTTGCGGACCGCGTCCGGGTTGCCGTCGATCAGCTCCTCGATCACGGGCAGCCGGTGAAAGGCCTGGTACCAGAACTCGGCCTGCGCGTGCTCGGAGAACACCCGCTTCCCGATCCCCGGCAAGGGTGGCGCGATCACCATCCCGTCGATGAGATCAGGCCGGCTCCGGGCGATCCCCTGGGCGATCCGGCTGCCGATGTCGTATCCGGCGAGCACCGGCCGATCCAGCCCGAGCTCCTCGATCAGCCCGAGCACGCTCCGCCCCTGCGCGGCGACGCCGTACTCCATCGGATCGATGGACTGTTTGTCCGACTCGCCGAACCCGCGCAGATCCGGGACGACCACCTCGAACCCACGCTCGGCCAGCATCGGCGCCAGCACCCGGTAATCGGTGCGATCACCCGGCCAGCCGTGCAGCAGGATCACCGCCGGGCCGTCGCCGATCCGGTCGTACGCCAGTTGGAACCCGTCCACCGCGTTGCTCAGCATGATTCATTCTTGACCACGTCCGTGCCCGGGCCTACCGTGATTGAACAGGACTGAACAGGTCCATTCTGGGTGGGAGACACCATGGCTGACCAGCTCGAGGTGCAACAGACCCGCGCGCTCTCGGTGGAGAGCAACGGGCTCAACGTGATCGCGGAGGCCGAACGGAAGGGCCGGCCGGCGCAGCTGTTCTGGCCGTGGTTCGCGGCGAACGTCTCCGTGCTCGGCATCAGCTACGGCGCGTTCACGCTCGCGTTCGGGATCTCGTTCTGGCAGGCGGTGATCGCCGGGCTGATCGGGGTCGTCTTCTCGTTCCTGCTCTGCGGGCTGGTCGCGCTGGCCGGCAAGCGTGGTTCGGCGCCGACGATGGTGCTCAGCCGGGCCGCGTTCGGTGTCCGGGGCAACAAGCTGCCGTCGCTGGTGTCGTGGTTGCTGACGGTCGGCTGGGAGACCGTGCTGACGATCCTCGCGACGCTGGCCACGGCGACCGTGTTCGAGCGCCTCGGCTGGGGCGGCGGCAACCTGACGAAGGTGGTCGCGCTGCTCGTGGTCGGCGTACTGATCGTGGCCTGTGGCGTGCTCGGGTTCGACCTGATCATGCGGGCGCAGACCGTGATCACCGTGGTCACCGGCGTGCTGACGGTCGTCTACATCATCCTGGTCGCCGACCAGATCCACTGGAGCACCGTGTCCGCGCTGCCGAGCGGATCTGCCCAGCAGGTGATCGGCGCGCTGGTCTTCCTGATGACCGGCTTCGGGCTCGGCTGGGTGAACGCGGCCGCGGACTACTCCCGGTACCTCCCGCGCCGCGCGTCGAGCCGAGGCGTGGTCGGCTGGACCACGTTCGGCGGCTCGGTGGCTCCCGTCGTACTGCTGATCTTCGGTCTGCTGCTGGCGGGGTCGTCGGAGGACCTGAGCAAGGCGATCGCCGCCGACCCGATCGGTGCGCTGGCGGAGGCGTTGCCGACGTGGTTCCTGGTGCCGTTCGTGATCGTGGCGGTGCTCGGTCTGGTCGGCGGCGCGGTGCTGGACATCTACTCGTCCGGGCTGGCTCTGCTGTCGCTCGGCGTACCCGTGAAGCGGTATGTCGCGGCCTTCATCGACGGCCTGGTGATGATCGCGGGCACCGTCTACGTGGTGTTCTACGGCGGTGAGTTCCTAGGCGAGTTCCAAGGCTTCCTGATCACGCTCGGCGTCCCGATCGCGGCCTGGTGCGGCATCATGCTCGCCGACATCGCGACCCGCCGGCGCGACTACACCGACGACGACCTCTACGCCCCGAACGGCCGGTACGGCGACATCCGGTGGCTGCCGGTGGTCACGATGCTCGTTGCCACCGGCATCGGCTGGGGCCTGGTCACGAACACGCTGGCGTCCTGGCTGACCTGGCAGGGGTACCTGCTCGATCCGCTCGGGCTCGGCGGCAAGACGGGTGACTGGGCATACGCCAACCTCGGTGTCCTGGTCGCGCTGGTGGCCGGGTTCGTCGTACAGCGGTTCGCCGGGGCGGCCGCCGTACGGCAACAGGAGACGATCGCCTGATGGTGCTCGCCCTCATCGACCTGCAGCGGATCTTCGCCGACCCGGCGTCCGGCTGGGCCACGCCGGACTTCGACCGGGTGGTCGAGCCGACCAAGCAGCTGATCGAGCGCTTCGCACCGAACGTCGTCTTCACCCGTTTCGTGGCGCCGGCGCAACCGACCGGTGCCTGGGTGCCGTACTACGAAGAGTTCCCGTTCGCCCTGCAGCCGCCGGATGCGGACGACTACCAGCTCGTCGACGAGTTCAAGGGCGCTCCAACGCTGGACAAGACCACGTTCGGCGCGTGGGGCCCCGAACTCGCGGCCCGGTCGAACGGACAGCTGGTCCTGGGTGGCGTGACCACGGACTGCTGCGTGATCAGTACGGCGCTCGCCGCGGTCGACGCCGGCGTCCACGTGCAAGTGGTCGAAGAGGCGTGCGCCGGGTCCACCGACGACAACCATCGCAAGGCGATCGACATCATGCGGTTGTACGCACCGATGCTGGAGATCGTCAGCCTCGACCAGTGGTGATGATGCGCCGAATCACGTTGAAGCACGAGCGGGTCGCGGCGGTGCTGGCCCGGGAGATCAAGTCGGGCATCGTACGGCGTGGTGCTCAGCTGCCCGGGGAAGTCGAGCTGGCGCGGCGGTTCTCGGTCAGCCGGAACACGGTCCGGGCGGCCCTCGCCGTACTGGCCGACGACGAGTTGATCACCACCCGCACCGGCAAGGGGTCGTTCGTGCTCTTCGACGGAAGGCCGTTGGACGGACGGCTCGGCTGGACCCACGCGCTGTCGGAGCAAGGCGTGGAGACCCGGATGCGGACCGTCCGGATCGAGCTGGCACAGGATCCCGCCCTGGCCGAACGCCTCGGGCTCGACTCCCCGGACGTGATCGTGATCGAACGCGTGCGGCAACTGCTGGACGGTACGGCGATCTCCCTCGAACACAGCCGGATCCCGG
The DNA here is from genome assembly GCF_040638415.1 of Kribbella sp. NPDC026596. Taxonomy (NCBI): domain Bacteria; kingdom Bacillati; phylum Actinomycetota; class Actinomycetes; order Propionibacteriales; family Kribbellaceae; genus Kribbella; species Kribbella sp. NPDC026596. The sequence continues at coordinate 14,096 of NZ_JBEZYF010000002.1, forward strand.
CGCTGGACTCACTACGCTCGCTGCCCGACCGGGGCCTGGACAACGGTTCGATCAGCACCACCCTCAACCGCGCCGGGTTGTACCTGGACCACTGCGAGCAGCGCCTCCGCGGCCGCCCCCTGAGCCCCGGCGAAGCCGACCTGCTGAGCCGTCCGGAAGGTGCCTGGTTCCTGCACACCACCCGAACCAGCTGGACCGCCGACGAACGCTTCGCCGAGTACGCCGACGAACTCCTCGACCCCGAACACTACGAACTAAGCCTCTCCTACGGCACCTAACCACGGGGAAAGCCCCCCGCGTGCTACGCAGCCACTCCTCGTCGCCCCGCTCCTCGTCGCAGCCGCTCCGCGCGCTCCCACCCACCCTCCGGCTCATCGCCGGCGCATCCTTGCCAGCTGCCGCCGGCGGGTTTGCTCGCTCCCGCTCGCATCTACAGCCCCGTGGTGGCGAATTCCCGATGCGCCGGGCAATTGGTCGCGGTTATGGTCCGTTCGTGGCCCCGACCGACGATGAGCTCGATGCTTTGCGCCCGGTCTCGATCAAGGACGGGATCGTCACCAGACCCGCCTCTTCCTGGTCGCCGACCGTCCATGCGTTCCTGCGGTACTTGCGCGGCCAAGGACTCACGTGCGTACCAGAACCGATCGCTGTCGACGGTGATGTCGAACGGCTCGTGGTCATCGAGGGTGACGCCGGCGCGGACGGCTGGGCGCACCAGCACTCCGAGGCTGGGCTACGTTCTGCGGCCCGGCTGCTGCGGACACTCCACGACGCGTCCATCGGCTGGGAGCCACCACCGGATGCGGTCTTCTGCGCGCCCGACGTGGAATCCAAGGCGGAGACGGTCTGGTGCCACGGTGATGTCGGCCCCTGGAACATGGTGTGGCACGGCGACGAGGCAGTAGGTCTTATCGACTGGGACTTTCTGCATCGCGGACCGCGGCTCGATGACGTTGCCTACGCACTTCAATGGTTCACACCCGCCCGCAGCGACGAGATGGCGCTGACCTGGCACCACTTCCCGACCGTGCCCGATCGGGCGGCGCGAGTACGCGTCTTCCTGCAAACCTATGGCGGATTGCCTTCCTTCGACGTCGCCGAGGCGATCGCCACCCGGATGGAGGCAACCATGGCCATGGAGTTGTCGCTGGCCGAGGCCCGGTGTCGAGCCACAGAAGACTTGGGTCGCCGAGGGCAGCCAGGAGTGGGCGGCCGGCAAGGCACGATGGGTACGCGAGCACGCCAACCTGCTGACGCCCTGACAACGACATGGTCGGGCGTCCGATCATCGAAGGTACGGACATGCCGCCTATTTCTTGATCTCGTAGCGCAGAAGTGCCACGCCGTTGTCGAACGAGGTGGCCTCGACCAGTTTCAGGTCTTGCCGATCCTCGAAGACGCGCGTTCCCTTGCCGCGGGCCGCCGGGCAGACAAGCATTCGGACCTCGTCCACGACGCCGACGGCCAGCAGGGAGTGCATGAGTTTCAAGCTCCCCCACAGCCAGATGTCCTTGCCGCTCTGCTCCTTGAGCTCCCGGATGGTGGCGACCGGGTCGCGAGTCACGGTAGCGGCGGGAAAGTCGCCCCAGTGGGCGTCATCCAGCTTCGACGAGGCGACGAACTTGGTGAGGTTGTTGAGCTTCTCGCCGTACTCGCCCTGGTCCTTGGCGTACGGCCAGTAGCCCTTCGACTGGTTGTAGGTGTTGGCGCCGAGAATCATCGTGTCGACCGAGTCGATGAAGCCCATCATGTTGTTCTTGAAGGGGTCGTCGGTGACCTCGTCGTCGAACGGTTCCCCCGACACGAAGCTGAGGCCACCGTCCTCCTCCGCGGCGATGTTGTCGACGGTAACCCACTGCTGGACTATGAGCTTTCGCATGACTGTCCTCCCGGTACGTGCCAGGTGCGGCCAAGCTGACCGCATCTACCCCTGGGACGTAGCCGGCACGCCGGTCTCGACATCCCCCGGCCACATCTGACGACCACGAGCAGATCTGACCACGCGGCGGTCGACGCGAGCGGCAGCGAGCAACCCGCCGGCGGGTAGCCGGGAGGGATGCGCCGGCGGTGAGCCGGAGGGTGGGTGGGAGCGCGCGGAGCGGCTGCGACGAGGAGCGGGGCGACGAGGAGTGGCTGCGTAGCACGCGAGGGCTTCCCCGCGGCGAGGAGTGGCTGTGTAGTGCGCGGGGGCTGCGTCTAAGGGGTTTGTTGCCTTGGGCGTAGGGATATGTGCCGATGTGGGGTGGGTCCTCAGGCGCGCACTGTCTTCTCATCGACAAGCTCGCGGAGGAGATCATGCTTTACCACTCACTCGACTCACTCCAGGCTGAGATTCGCTACCGGCAGGACCGTATCCGGCGCGACTTCCAGCGCCCGGCCTGGTTCCAGCGCAAGCCCAAGCAGCAGGCTCCCGAGCCCTGCGCGCCCGAGCTCCGAGCCCGTCCCGCGATGTGACGGCTCGAGCACCGCCCGAAACCCCTTCCCACCCGGCGCGGCCGGCTCTTCCCGAGCCGGTCGCGCCGCCGTCATTTCCGGCAGCAGCCTGCCGCGCGCGAACCGGCATCAGAACCGCTTTCCAGGGTCCCTAGGCGCGGCGTACGGCGTACCTAGGGCGCCTAAGGCCCCCTGGGAGGCGGACATAGGGAGGAGTTCCGATGTGCGTGCCTACCTCAGACGAGCAGATTACGGGTGTCGGCAGGAAGCCGGCAGCAAACAAGGAGAAGCAGATGTTCACCGTAGACACCGCCAAGGCAGAGGTCGACTACCGCAGGGAGCGCCTCGCCCGTGACTACCGGCACCACCGGACCACCCGGACCCGCCGGAACCTCACCCACCTGTTCGGCCGGAAAGCCTGAAGGGAGGCACACCATGTACATCACACCTCAGCTGATCCAGGCGGAGACCGCCTACAAGCAGGAGCGGACCAAGCGTGAGTTCCGGGCGGGGACCCGCCGGCAGCGCGCTGAGCGGCACCAGCCGCGGTACGCGCGCAAGACCGTCCACTACACCACGGCCGCATGAGCGCCCGAACCGCCGTCCCTGATCCCGCAGCTGCGATCAGGGACGGCGTTTTCATGTCAGAGAAGCCACACCGGACGGGATGCCGTCGATTTGTGTCGGCGCCAGGGGCGAAGATGGACGACGTGCCCTGGACTTCGACACCTCTCGTCGGCCGCTCGACCGAGATGGCCGCGCTGCTGAGCGCCGTGGACGACGCCAAAACGCGTCGTGCCGGTGCCGTTCTGCTGTCCGGTGACGCCGGCGTCGGCAAGACCCGACTGCTGGATGAGGTGGCGACCGGCGCGCACGAGCGCGGCTTCGGCGTCCTCGTCGGGCACTGCACCGACTTCGGCGACGCCGGCCTGCCGTATCTGGCGTTCACCGAGATCTTCGGCCGGTTGGCCGGTGACCGGCCCGACCTGGTCGAGAGCGTGCTGACCAACTTCCCGGCGATCGGGCGGCTGCTGCCCACCCACCGCCTGATCGGCGCTCAGCCTGCGCCGCAGGACGGCCAGCTGGACCGCGCCGCGCTGTTCGACGCCGTCCTCGGCGCGTTCACCGCGCTGTCGACGAGCGAGCCGTTGCTGGTGATCATCGAGGACGCGCACTGGGCCGACGACTCGACCCGGGACCTGATCGGTTTCCTGATCACCCGGCTGACCTCGCAGCGCCTGGCCCTGATCGTCTCCTATCGCAGTGACGACCTGCACCGACGGCATCCGTTGCGCCGCCCGATCGCCGAGTGGTCCCGCAACCCGCGGGTGCGTCGGGTCAACCTGCTCCCCCTGGACGCCGACGAGTCCCGCGTCCTGCTGAATTCGCTGATCACCGAGCCGCTCCCGGAGACCGAAGTACGGCGCATCCTCGACCGCGCCGGAGGGAACGCGTTCTTCACCGAGGAGCTGGTCGCCGCGGCGTCGATGGGCGACGGCGACGCCGTGCCGCCGGATCTGGCCGATCTGCTGCTGGTCAGGCTCGACCCGCTGTCCGACGGGGCCCGGCAACTCGCCAAGGTGATCGCGGTCGCGGGCCGGCGCGTCCCGCACGATCTGCTCACGGCCGTCGCCGACCTGCCCGACCGCGAGCTCGACGACGCTCTGCGTGAGCTGATCGACGCCCACATCATCGACGTACCGACCAGCGATCGGTACTACTTCCGCCACGCCCTGCTGGCCGAGGCTGTGTACGACGACCTCCTGCCCGGTGAGCGGGTCCGCCAGCACTCGGCGTACGTCCAGGCGCTGAAGGACCAGACCGTCGCGGGTACGGCGGCCGAGCTCGCCGGGCACGCCACCCGGTCGCACGACCTGGCGACCGCGTTCGAAGCGCGCGTGCGGGCCGGCCAGGAGGCGATCTCGGTCGCCGCTCCGCAGGAGGCTCTGAAGCACTACGAGATGGCCCTCGAGCTGTTCCCGAACGCCTCGCCGGACAACACCATCGACAAGACCTGGTTGATCGTCGACACCGCGTTGGCGGCCACGCTGTCCTCACAGCACCTGCGGGCGCTCAAGCTGCTCCGGAAGGCACTCGCGGACCTGCCTCCCGACGCGCCCAAGCTGCAGCGCGCCCAGTTGTTGTTGCCGCTGGCCGACATCGCGCTGATCATCGACCAGGATCAGGAGGCGAACGAAGCGGTCTCGCAGGCGCTCAAGCTGGTGCACGACGAGCCGTCCACCGTCTTCAAGGCCCAGGTCGCCTCGCTGTACGCGCGGGTGTCCGACGCGCTCGGCCGTCCGCTGGAGGCCGAACGCTGGGCGCACAAGGCGCTGGAGATCGCTCGCGAGGCCGGGCAGGAGTCCGCGGCCAGTGACGCCGGCATCACGCTCGCCCAGCTGCGCCGCCGGGCCGGTGATCCGGAGACCGCCGCGAAGCAGCTGGAGGAGGCCGCCGTCCGGGCGCAGCTCCTCGGAGACCCGGCCGCCGAGGTGCGGAGCCGGTTCCTGCTCGGGTCGACGCATTACGAGCAGGGCGATCTGCTCAACGCGAAGTCCGCGCTGGCGTTCGCGACGAAGCGCGCCGGTGAGCTCGGCCGGCAGTGGGCGGCGTACGGGTTCGACGCGCGGCGGATGCTGGCGCTGACACAGTTCATCCTCGGCGAGTGGAACGACGCGACCGAGACGGCTCGGACGGACTCGATGACTCCGGCCGCGGCCGGAGCGGCGCTAAGGGCGGTGGAGTTCGCGGTCCGGGGCGGGCGCGGTGACACCGCGGTCGCCGAGGAGCTCGAGCGGATGCGCAAGTGGTGGGACCTCGACGTGATGCTGCCGATCCTCGGTCTGCAGCCGGCGGTCGACGCCTACCGGCAGCTGGATCAGCCCGCCGAGGCGGAGAAGCTGATCGCTGATGTGTCCGCGCTGTGTGCCGACATCTTCCAGACCGAGTGGTTCCTGGCCCGGATCCGGTTCGCCACGCTCGGGTTGCAACTGTTGTGCCATCGAGCGGTCGGCGAGCCGGCGGCCGCCGAGGCCCTGGTCGCACGCGGCGCCGAGTTGCTCGCCAGGGGCCAGGCGACGGCGGAGAAGGGTCTGCCGCCTGGCCGGTTGATGGGCGTGGAGGGACTGGCCTGGCTGGCGCGGCTGGAGTCGGAGTGGGAGCGGCTTCGGTGGCTGGCCGGGATCGACCCGCCGACGCCTGAGGAACACGTGGCCGCGTGGGAGCGGACCGTGGACGCCTTCGGGTACGGATACATCTTCGAGCAGGCCTGGTCGCGAGTGCGGTTGTCGGCCGCGTTGCGCGCTGCCGGCCGGGTTGCCGAGGCCAACGAGCAGGCCACACTGGCCGCCGAGGTGGGTCGCGAGCTGGGCGCCAAGCCGTTGCTTGACGAGATCGGCGGCGTCGACACGGGTGGCGCGGGTGCGCTGACGTCGCGAGAGACCGAAGTACTGGCGCTGCTGGCCGAGGGGCGGACCAACCGGCAGCTGGCGCGCGAGCTGTACATCAGCGAGAAGACGGTCAGCGTGCACGTCTCTAACATCCTGGCCAAGCTGGGCGTTCGCTCCCGCACCGAAGCGGCCGCGGTAGCCCGCCGCGACGGCCTGCTGGATCAGTAGACCTACCCACGGCCGCTCACCTTCGGCGCTGTGCGGGCCACCGAACGTGAGCGGCACTGGGCGGAACCCGGGTGGGGACCGGGCGATCGCGGTTGTTGGTGCTAGCCGTGCTTGCGGTGCCGGTCGGGCTCGGGCGGCACGCGGCGCTCCCGGGCTCGAGCGAGCTCGTCACGGGGAAGGTCTGTGCGGCGGTGCTGCGACGGACGGTCGAGACGGACGATGTCGTCGAAGACCTCGCGGGCGTGCCGCATTCGCACCGCGGCCAGCAGCACCAGCCCGGTCGCCGCGAGTGCAATCAACACCCACAGTTGCCACGACATAGCCTCACCACCCCGTACTCACCCCGTATCCCCGCGTAATCACCATAACTCCGAACTGACCGCTTGGCGACCAGCTGTACGCATTCTGTTATCCCCGAGCGATTCAAACTCGCGTTTGTTGCCAACTGCAATCACATACGGTGATCAAGCAACGAAGTCGTGACTCCGAACGCACCTACTCTCAGTTATCGTGGGGCGGGGAATCACTTGCCTCGCCAAAGATACGTCGCGCGACGAGCACCTGGTTCAGATACGCCGCGCGACGAAGACTCGGTTCCCGCAACGCCGGCTTTTCATGCACTCCCCCGCAGCCGCCATATGCTCGGGCCGGTGAAGGTTCTCTCTGCCGAAGACGTCCGCCGTGCGGTTCCGATGAGTACGGCGATCGACGCCGTGCGGGACGCGTTCCGGGAGCTCGCCGCAGGGAACTTCGTGCTCCCGCCGCGGCAGATCTTCGGGGACGGGACGGTGCTGGTGATGTCGGCGTACCACTCGCCGACCGGGACCGCGGTGGTGAAGAAGATCGGCATCGCGCTCGACCAGGTGCCGGCCATCCGGGCGACCGTGATCTGGACCGGCGCCGGTGAGCAACTCGTCGCCGACGGCAGCTCGATCACCACCTTGCGGACCGGCGCGGTCGTCGGGGTCGCCACCGACCTGCTCGCATCGGCTGACGCGTCTCGCCTCACGCTGATCGGGACCGGCGCTCAGGCTCCCGACCAGGTCCGCGCGGTCCTCGCCGTACGACGGATCGCCGCGGTCACCGTCACCGGACGCTCGGCCGATCGCGCGGCGACCCTCAGCCGAGAGCTGGCCCACGAGTTCCCCGACGTGAAGTTCACCCCGAGTACGTCGATCGACGAGGCGATCGCCGACGCCGACGTCGTCTGCTGCGCCACCTCGTCGGCCACCCCACTCTTCACCGCCGACGCTCTCCCGGCCCGCGTTCACGTCAACGCCATCGGCGCCTTCCGCCCCACCATGCGCGAACTCCCCCGCGACCTCCTCACCACCGCGACCACAGTGCTCGTCGACCAGCGGGAAGCCGCACTCGAGGAATCCGGCGAGATCGTCGACGCAATCACCTCAGGCGAACTGGAGACCGCCGACCTGGTCGAACTCGGCCCCGCCCTGTCGGCGCCCCCACCCGCAACCGGCCGCACGGTCTTCAAGTCCGTCGGCATCGGCCCCCAAGACTGGGCCATCGCCGCAGCCCTCGCCCGCGCCTAGACGGCAGACGCGGCTCAGGTCCAGCGGAGGACGCCCTTGCGGTAGGCGTAGAGGAGGCCTACCGCGACGAAGGCCAGGAAGACGAACATCTCGATCAGCGTCGCGAAGCCCAGCTCGGCGAAGATGGTCGCCCACGGGAACAGGTAGATCGCGTCGACGGCGAAGATCACGTAGAGGTAGGCGAACAGGTAGTACCTGATGTGGACCTGCGCCCAGCCCTCGCCGACCGGGTCGACGCCCGACTCGTAGGTCTTGAGCTTGCCCTCGGTCGGATAGGTGACGGTGAGCGCCTTGTTCAGCGCGAGGGCACCGAGTAGCCCGACCAGGCCGAGCGCGACCACCGCGAGGACGACGCCATAGCTCTCCGACACGGACAGCAGCTTAGTTGGTACAGAGCAGGATGGAGTCGACCGCGACGTACGGGCCGTAGCCGGAGCGAACGTCGGCGACCTGCAAGCGCAGCCGGGTCACGCCGAGGATCTTGTAGTTGAGCCAGGTCTCGGTCTCCTGCTTCTGCAGCACCGAGGTCATCGCCTTGGTCCCGTTGTGCAGCGACACCCGGACGGTCCCGTCGGTCAGGTTGCCGAGCCAGTTCCGCACGTAACTGCAGCCGGTCGAGTCGACGTCACCCCAGACGTAGCCGCCCCGGTCGGCCAGTAGGTCGGCCTCGGCGCGCCGTGGCCCCTCCTTCGGCGGCACGACGTTGAACTGCGGCTGTCCCTGACCACCCGCGGCGAGCAGCCCCTTCTTGAAGATCCCGCGCCACACGTAGTGCTTGAAGCTGATCATCGGCGAGATGGCCGCCCCGTACGGCGCTTGCGCACCGATCGCGATGCGATACGTCCGGACCGACCCCGGCTGGACCGTGGTGATCGTCACGCTGCTGCCGGACGAGTACCCGTGCGCGACCTCCCGCCACCGCTTGGCGGACGGAATCCACTGGTGCAGCGGGATCCGGGTCCCGGTCTTCGGCGCCGGCGAGAGCGTGCCGATCACCGTGATCACGCCCTTGGTCGCGTCCGTCGTCCGGATGCTGTAGATCTTCGCGGTCCGCGGTGTCGCGGTCACGGACGCCGGCACCGCCGCGGCCGCCGTACTGCCGAGACTCAGCGCACTGTCCGCCGGGGCCGCAGGAGCGGCGCATCCGGCCGGCCCGAAGGCCAGCAGCGCGACAAGAACACGGATACGGCGAGGGCGACGGCCCATGGGAGAACTCCAACCAGGTGGATCACAACTTGATGCCGACACCCTGCCGTCTCGCACTGCTGATCGCAAGCGAGCGGCTGCGCAGTGTGACACTGGGAGATTTCGTCCTATCCCACGGATGCGGTCCTCTAACACTGCGTCCCAGGCTGTGGACCACCGGGGCTTCTGCATGGTTCTGTTCTAAGGGCGAACTAATATTGGGGTTATCGCCCTGTATGGGGGGATCGACGTGTCGCCCACAACGCGGCAGGCCGACCCAAGCTTCGACTTGGAGATGAAAAGAACAGTGACCATCGAGGTCAAGCAGCTCGACCGCGTGGTGATCCGGTTCGCCGGCGACTCCGGCGACGGGATGCAGCTCACGGGGGACAGGTTCACAGCGGAAACGGCATCGTTCGGCAATGATCTGTCGACGCTGCCCAACTTCCCCGCCGAGATCCGGGCACCAGCCGGGACTCTGCCGGGAGTGTCGTCGTTCCAGCTCCACTTCGCCGACCACGACATCCTGACGCCTGGTGATGCGCCCGATGTGCTGATCGCGATGAACCCCGCGGCTCTCAAGGCGAACCTGCGCGACGTTCCGCGCGGCGCGACCCTCATCGTCGATACCGCCGACTTCACCGCCCGCAACCTGAAGCGGATCGGCTACGACGAGAACCCACTGGAGACCGGCGAGCTCGACGCGTACCACCTGATCGCGTTGAACCTGACCGGCATGACGGTGGAGTCGGTCAAGGAGTTCGGCCTGACCCGCAAGGACGCGTCCCGGGCGAAGAACATGTACGCCCTCGGCCTGGTGTCCTGGCTGTTCCAGCGGCCGGTCGAGTCGACGATCACGTTCCTGCAGACCAAGTTCGCGTCGAAGCCGGCCATCCGGGACGCGAACATCGCGGCCTTCCGAGCCGGCTACAACTTCGGCGAGACCGCCGAGGAGTTCTCGGTCCGGTACGAGGTGAAGCCGGCCAAGATGGCCACCGGCACCTACCGGAACATCTCCGGCAACCTCGCGCTGGCGTACGGCCTGGTGGCGGGCGCCGAGCGGGCCGGCCTGCCGCTGGTGCTCGGCGCGTATCCGATCACCCCGGCATCCGACGTACTGCACGAGTTGTCCAAGCTCAAGCGGTTCAACGTCACCACGATCCAGGCCGAGGACGAGATCGCCGGTGTCGGCGCCGCCCTGGGAGCGTCGTTCGGTGGGGCGCTCGGAGTGACGACGTCGTCCGGCCCGGGCATCAGCCTGAAGTCGGAGACGATCGGTCTCGGCGTGATGCTCGAGCTGCCGCTGGTCGTCTGCGACATCCAGCGCGCCGGGCCCTCGACGGGGATGCCGACCAAGACCGAGCAGGCCGACCTGCTGCAGGTGATGTTCGGCCGCAACGGTGAAGCCCCGCTGCCGGTGCTCGCGGCGCAGTCCCCCGCGGACTGCTTCGCGATCGCGGTCGAGGCGGCCCGGATCGCGATCACCTATCGCACGCCGGTGATCGTGCTGTCCGACGGCTACCTGGCCAACGGCTCCGAGCCGTGGCAGATCCCGGTGATCGAGGACCTGGCGACGATCGACCCGGACTTCACCCTCGAGCCGAACGCGACCAACGACAAGGGCGAGCCGACGTACCTCCCCTACCTGCGCGACCCGGAGACCCTGGCCCGCGCCTGGGCCGTCCCCGGTACGGCGGGCCTGGACCACCGGATCGGTGGTCTGGAGAAGGAGGACAAGACCGGCAACATCTCCTACGACCCGGCCAACCACGACCTGATGATCCGCACCCGGCAGGCGAAGGTGGACGGCATCGCCCGGTCCATCCCGCCGATCGAGGTCGACGACCCGGACGGTACTGCGAAGGTGCTGGTGCTCGGGTGGGGTTCGACGTACGGGCCGATCGGTGCCGGCGTCCGCCGGGTCCGCAAGGTCGGCGGCAAGGTCGCGCAGGCCCATCTGCGGCACCTGAACCCGTTCCCGGACAACCTCGGCGACCTGCTGAACAGCTACGAGAAGGTCCTGGTCCCGGAGATGAACCTGGGCCAGCTGGCGATGCTGCTGCGGTCGAAGTACCTGGTCGACGTGGTGTCCTACGCCCAGGTCCGCGGCATGCCTCTGGGTGCGGCCGAGCTGGCCGAGGTGATCGGCAACCTGGTCGAGGAGACCGAGGGCATCGACGACGACGCCCGGCACATGGGCGAGGCCGCGGCCAGCCTGACGCACGGCGAAGCGCTGCACACCGAGCCGAACGGCCGCTCCAACGGCCAGTTGCACCACCCGGAGGGAGCACGATGAGCACGGTCGACCTCGGCCTGCCGAGTCTGCCCGGCGGCCTGCGCGGCGTACCGGCCGCGACCGAACCGCAGAACCGCAAGGAGTACGTGTCGGACCAGGAGGTCCGCTGGTGCCCCGGCTGCGGTGACTACGCCGTACTCGCGGCCTTCCAGGGCTTCCTGCCCGAGCTCGGGATCAAGCGCGAGAACGTCGCGATGGTGTCCGGGATCGGCTGCTCGTCCCGGTTCCCGTACTACCTGTCGACGTACGGCATGCACTCGATCCACGGCCGCGCGCCGGCGATCGCGACCGGCCTCGCGGTGTCCCGGCCCGACCTCAGCGTGTGGGTCGTGACCGGTGACGGCGACGCGCTGTCGATCGGTGGCAACCACCTGATCCACACTCTGCGCCGCAACGTGAACATGAAGATCCTGCTGTTCAACAACCGGATCTACGGGCTGACCAAGGGCCAGTACTCGCCGACCTCCGAGCCGGGCAAGGTGACGAAGTCGACGCCGATGGGCTCGGTGGACAACCCGTTCAACCCGGTCTCGCTGGCGCTCGGCGCGGAGGCGACGTTCGTGGCCCGCACGGTCGACTCCGACCGCAAGCATCTGACCTCGGTGCTGCGCGCGGCCGCGGAACACCGCGGTACGGCGTTCGTGGAGATCTACCAGAACTGCCCGATCTTCAACGACAACGCGTTCGAGGCGTTCAAGGACCCGGAGACACGGGACGACGCGATCATCCCGCTGGTGCACGGCGAGCCGATCCGGTTCGGCACCGACGGCCGGCTGGGTGTCGTCCGTGATGGCTTCGCTTCGCTGGCCGTGCGCGAGGTCGCCGACCTGCCTGGCGGCGAGGCGGATCTCGTTGTCCACGACGCGCACACCGAGGACCCGGCGTACGCGTTCGCCCTGTCCCGGCTGACGGACGCCGGCGTTCTGCACCGCGCTCCGATCGGCGTGTTCCGCTCGGTCGACCGCCCGGCGTACGACGACATGGTCCGGCAGCAGATCAGCACCGCTCAGGAAGCCCAGGGAACCGGGGACCTTCAGGCCCTCGTCACCGGGGCGGACACCTGGACCGTCAACTGATGCTGAGTTTTTAGCTCAGGAAGGACCCGACGGCTTTCTGAAAGCCGTCGGGATCCTCCACCCACGGGTAGTGCGCGACGCCGTCGAGCACTACCCGTTCTGCGTCCGGGAGCGCTTCGAGGAGGCTGTCGGTCACGTACGGCGGCCTGAGGTCGTCGGAGCCGTGGATCAGCAGCGTCGGTACGGCGATCCGTCGGCAAGCACCCGCCCGGTCGGGCACGGTGAGGAGCTCGGCGCGGAGGGCGTCGGCGCATTCCTGGTTGGGCTCGAAGCGCGGGGTGTTGAGCCGGCGGGCCACGTCGAGTGCGGTCGTTCGGTCGGCGAAACCCGTGGAGAAGCGGGCGATCCAGGGGTCGTCGGACGGTGTGTCCGCGAGGATCTCCGCGACGCGTTGGCGGTAGGTGGGTGGCGGGCCGTCGAGGCCGGTGCTCGAGACCAGGATCAGGTGGCTGAGGTGGTCGAGGTGCGCGTCGGCGTACTGCAGGGCGAGTGCGGCGCCCCAGGAGTGGCCGATGAGGGTGACCTGGTCATGGCCGGTGGTCTTGCGGATTGTTTCGAGGTCGGCGACAAAGCGGTCGAGGACGTAGGGGCCGCGGCGGTCCGAGCGGCCGCAGCCTCGTTGGTCCCAGCGGTGGATGGCGACGTCGGGCAGGGTGAGGTCCTGGAAGACGTCCCACCAACCGGGGCCGCCGTGCACGAGTACGACGGGAGGGCCGTCACCGGTGACCTGAGTCCAGAGGTGGCAGCCGTCGTCGGTCGTCGAGTAGGGCACGGCGGTGTCAGTCGTCGAGCGACGCATACACAGCGGCGCGCAGTTCGCGGCGGACCGGGTAGCTGGCCGAGGGGCGCAGCTGGGTGAGGAAGACTACGACCAGCTCGTCGGCCGGGGAGACGAAGAACGCGGTCGAGGCTGCGCCGCCCCAGAAGTACTCGCCCGGCGTGCCGATGGTCTGGGCGACCACCGGATCGAGCAGCACCCCGAAGCCCAGGCCGAAGCCTTGTCCCGCCCGCTTGGTCTCACCGCCGAAGTCGGCGTACGCCGCGAGATCCTGACCGCCCGGGAGATGGTTGGCGGTCATGAACCGCAGCGTCCGCGGTCCGATGATCCGCACGCCGTCGAGCGAACCGCCACCGGCCAGCATCCGCGTGAACCGCAGGTAGTCCCCCGCCGTCGACACCAGCCCGGCGACCCCGGACAGGAACGACCGCGGCCGGGTGTAGGCACTCGTCAGCGGATCATCGATGAGCCTGAAGCCACCGTCGTCGTACGCATAGTTCGCGGCGAGCCGGGAAATGCTTGCCTCAGGCACCGAAAACCCGGAGTCGACCATCCCGAGCGGCTCGAAGATCCTGGTCCGCAGATAGCGGTCCAGCGGCAGTCCACTGATCACCTCGCACAGCAACCCGACCAGGTCGGTGGAGATCCCGTAGATCCAGCGCGACCCCGGATCCGCCTGCAGCGGCAGCCCGGCCAGCCGCGCCGGCAGCTCCGACACTGATGCGTCCGAATCCATGCCGGTCAGCCCAGCCTCTTGGTACAGCAGGCTGACTGGATGTCTGCCGTTCGACGCCGCGAGGCCGGACGTGTGCATCAGCAGGTCTCGCACCGTCATCTCGCGACTCGATTCCCGCAGGCCGCCGTCGTCGTACACCTTCGGCCGGCCGAGTGCGGGCAGGTAGTTCACCACCGGGTCGTCCAGCTGGAACAGGCCGTCTTCGTAGAGCTGCATCAGCCCGAGACTCACGATCGGCTTGGTCATCGAGTAGATGCGGAAGATCGTGTCCGGGCGCATCGCGCGATCCCGCTCGGCGTCGGCCCGCCCGTACGCGTCGAACAGCAGCACCTCGTCCCGATGGGCGACGACGGTCACCGTGCCCGGATACCGTCCCGCGTCGACGTACCGCCGTACCACCGCCGCGACCCGCTCCATCAGCCCTCCTCTGTAACAAACATTTCAGAGAAGACGATAGCTGGAATAGACGCTACACGGCAATGGCTCGCGAATCCTCAGAGGAGCTCAGTGAGCGTGATCCCGGCGGCGCGGTCCAGGTGCCGTGCGGTCAGACCCGCGGCCTGTGCGGCCACGACGTCCAGTTCGAGGTTGTCGCCGATCATCAACGTGTCCGCCGGATCCACGCCCAGCGCCGCGCACGTGCGCAGGTATGACTCCGGCGCCGGCTTGCTGACGCCGAGGGACTCCGACGTACAGACGACGTCGACGAGGTCGGCCAGCCCGATCGCGGCCAGTTTCGCGTTCTGCTGCGTCGTACTCCCGTTGGTCAGTACGCCGATCCGCCAACCGTTGCTGCGGGCAACTTCCAGCGCGGCCCGGGCGTCCGGGAACGCGGTCCAGCTGCCCTGATAGTGGCGCAGGTAGCCGGTGAACAGCTGGTCCAGCTCCGCGTCGGTCGGCGGTACCGGACGATCGATCAGCGGCAGGAAGTCGCGAAGCCGGCCGCGGCGCTGACCTTGGTGGGTGAGCGCACCGGCCAGCCACTGTGGGTAGATGCGGTCCTCGATCACGAACCACTGCGCGACCAGCTCGTCCGACGGCGTGCCACCGAGCTCCGGGATCCACGCGCGGATCGCGTACGTCGCCGACCCGATATGGTCGAACAGCGTGTCGTCCAGGTCGAAGATGACCGCCTTCACGCCCGAACCACCGAATCCCGGTTCAGCTCGCGATGGTTCGCGTACCCGGCCAGCGCCAGCGTGAGGTCGAGCTCAGCCAGGAAGCACCGCAGAACATGCTCGACCCCCGCCTGCCCAGCCAGCGCGAGACCGTAGAGCAGCGGACGACCGAGCAGCACCGCCTTCGCACCAAGCGCGAGCGCCTTCGCCGCATCGGCACCAGTCCGTACGCCGGAGTCGAACAGAACCGTCAGTTGCTCCCCCACCGCATCCGCGATCGCCGGCAAGGCATCCAGTGAGGCGATCGCGCCATCCACCTGGCGGCCACCGTGGTTCGAGACCACGATGCCATCCACACCGTGCTCGGCCGCGAGCTTGGCGTCCTCGACGGCGGTGATCCCCTTCAGCACGATCGGGCGGTCCCAGTTGTCGCGCAGGAACGACAGGTCGTCCCAGGCCAGACCGACGTTCGGGAACATCTGCGCCCACTGCATCACCGCCGCACCCGGATCCTCGGCGACCGGCTTGGCCAGCTTCGCCTGGAATGCCGGGTCACTGAAGTAGTTCGCCAGCCCTTCACCCTTCAGGAACGGCAGGAATCCGCGGTCCAGATCGGCCGGCCGCCAGCCGATCGTTCCGGTGTCGAGGGTGACGACGAGTACGCCGTACCCGCTGGCCTTCGCGCGTTGCAGGAAGCTGAGGCAGACGTCGCGGTCGGTCGGGTAGTAGAGCTGGAACCACTTGTTGCTCGCCTCGATCTGCTCGATCGCGTGGCTGGCCTGGGTGGAGTGCGTGTAGGTCAGGCCGAGGGTGTCGGCGGCGCGGGCAGTCGCAAGCTCGCCGTCGGCGTGGGCCAAGGTCTGGACACCGATCGGTGCGACCAGCACCGGCGCGGGCATCGCCGTACCGAGGATGGTGCAGGAGAGGTCGCGTTCGGTGCTGCCGCGGAGCATCCGGGGCACCAGCCGCCAGCGATCGAACGCCACCTGGTTGGCTCGCGCCGTCGCTCCGCTGCCCGCGCTCGGCACGATGTACCCCATCGCCTCCACCGGCAGCTTCCCGGCCGCCTGCGACTCCAGCCGGGCCAGGTCGGTCGTGATCTCCGGCCGCGTCCCCTGCAACATCCCCTGCAGGTAGATCTGCAGCTGAAAGTCCCCAAAGTTGGCCATGCCGGATGCTCCCACAACGGCATGACATCCGTCAGCCGTGGATCGGGATGGATCGCATCGGTACGGACACTCGCCGGCCGCGAGAGTTGTCAGCGTGACCGATGAGAGAGGTGTGGGAGTGATGAAGCGGACCCTGCCGGCGCTTGGACTGTTCTTCCTGTCGCCGTTGGTAGCTGAGTTCCTGCTGGGGAACATCCCGATCAGCAAGCTGTTCGCGCTGCTGTTCCTGGCACCGCTGTACGGCGGCGGCGCGGTGGTGATCCGTGAGGTCGTCCGGCGACGCGGCTGGGGTTATCCCAGTGTCATGGTGCTCGCCCTGGCGTACGCCGTACTCGAGGAAGGCATCACCACGCAGTCGTTGTTCAACCCGAACTACGCCGACCTGCGACTCCTGGACCCCGGCCACATCGGGTTCCTCGGCATGGGTGCGCCGTGGACCCTGTTCGTACTCGCGCTGCACACGGTGTGGAGCATCACCGTGCCGATCGTGATCGTGGAGTCGATGTCGCGCCGATCGCGGGAGCCCTGGCTGGGGAAGATCGGCTTCAGCGCGTACATCGCCGTCTTCCTGGCCGGGATCGTCGCGACCACCGCCTTCGGGATGAGCAGTGACTCGTTCGTCGCGTCACCGGCCCAGTTCGCCGGCGTCGGCGTCGCGATCGTCGTACTCGTTGCCCTCGGCGCCTGGATCGGTGGCCGCACACCTCGTCACACTGCCGGTACGGCGCCGAAAGGCGTGGCTGGTCGGGATCACCGGGCTGGTGCTGACCTCGGCGTTCATGCTGGTGGACGATCTGGTCTCGAACGGGTGGCTCGAGGCCGGCCTGATTGCGGCGATCCAGGTCCTCGGGGCGATCGTGATCGTGCGCTGGTCCCGGCGTACCGGCTGGACTCAGCTGCACTCGCTCGCCCTCGCGGGTGGTGCGCTGCTCACCTACGCGTGGCACGCGTTCCCCGAGGCGCCGGTGATGGATGCCTCGCACACGGTCGACCTGATCGGGAACGCGGTCTTCGGCCTGTTGGCGGTGATCCTGCTGGTGAATGCGACAATCATGCGTGAAAAGTTCGGTAACTCCTGACACTCGCATCACCACGCGGCACGTCGGGCTGGCGTTGTTCGCGCTGGCGACCGGTGGTTTCGCGATAGGGACCACCGAGTTCGTCACGATGGGGCTGCTGCCGCAGATCGCCGACGGGGTGAACATCTCGATCCCGACGGCCGGCCACGTCATCTCGGCGTACGCGCTGGGTGTGGTGGTCGGCGCGCCCGTGATCGCAGCACTGGCCGCGCGGACCGGGCGGAAGCGGTTGCTGCTCGGGCTGATGGCCGTCTTCGTGCTCGGCAACGTACTCTCGGCCGTTGCCTCCAGCTACGAGTTCCTGCTGGCCGCCCGGTTCCTGACCGGCCTGCCGCACGGCGCGTTCTTCGGGATCGGCGCGGTCGTCGGCGCCTCGCTGGTGCCTGCCAACCGGCGGGCCTGGGCGGTCTCGATGTCGATGCTCGGACTCCCGGTCGCCAACATCATCGGCGTACCGGTCACCACGCTGATGGGCCAGCGGCTCGGCTGGCAGGCACCGTTTCTCGCGGTCGGCGTACTCGGACTGCTCACCCTGGTGGCGGTCTGGTTCTGGGTCGCACCGCAGCCGGTCGGCAGCGACGTCAACATCCGCAGCGAACTGAGTGCGCTGTCCCGGCCGCAGGTGTGGATGGCTCTGCTGGTCGGGATGGTCGGCTTCGGCGGCATGTTCGCCACCTACTCCTACATCACCCCGACGATGACGGAACTGGCCGGTTTCTCCGAGGCCGCGGTCACCATCGTGCTGGCCGTGTACGGCGTGGGCATGACGTGCGGGACCGTGGTCGGCGGCCGGCTCGCCGACCGCAACCTGATGGCGAGCGTGTACGGCGGACTGGTCGCGGTCGGCGTGGTCCTCGGTACGTTCGGGTGGCTGGCGCAGTCCAAGCCGGGTGCGTTGATCGGGGTGTTCGCGATGGGCTTCTCCGCCAGCATCCTGGTCCCGGCGCTGCAGACCCGCTTGATGGACGTCGCCCACGAGGGCCAGTCGCTGGCGGCGTCGCTCAACCACTCCACCCTGAACATCGCCAACGCACTCGGGGCCTGGCTCGGCGGCGTCGTACTGGCCGCCGGCTTCGGCTACGAATGGCCCAGCCGACTCGGCGCCGCGCTCGCCGCTGCCGGCCTGGTCCTCGCGCTGATCTCGGGCCTGATGGATCGCCGGGGTTCGAATCAGGTGCTTGCCTGAGGGTTTGATCACCAGCGACTTGGTTAGATCAAGGTATGGCGACCATGACTTTGGGCGCCGCTGACCTGGTTCGGCGGCGTGGGCTGCGGCAGATGCGGTTGGTGGCGTTGTCGCTGCTGATACTCGCCGCGGTGATCTACGTGGCCACCTTGCACCTCAGCGGCGGCTGGGCGTACCTGAACGCGGCGTCCGAGGCGGCGATGGTCGGTGCGCTGGCGGACTGGTTCGCGGTCACCGCGCTGTTCCGGCGACCGCTCGGGCTGCCGATCCCGCACACCGCGATCGTGCCGACCCGCAAGGACAGCCTGGCCGAGAGCCTGGAGCAGTTCGTCACCGAGAACTTCCTCTCCGAACAGGTAGTCGCCGAGAAGATGCGTACCGCCGAGGTGAGCCGCCGGGCCGGTGAGTGGCTGGCCGACGGTACTCATGCCGAGCGGATCGTGGCCGAGGGCGCCCGGACCATCGGCGCGGCGTTGCCGAGACTCGGCGACGACGACGTGACCACGTTCGTCCGCGGCTCGTTGCTGCCCCGGTTCGTACAGGAGCCGCTGAGCCCGATCGCCGGGCATTTCCTGCAGGGCGTGGTCGAAGACGGCGCCCACCACGCCCTGTTCGACCTGCTCATGGTCGAGGCGTACGACTGGCTGCGGGACAACCGCGACCTGCTCGCCGACGTGGTCGGCCCGCGGGCGCCGCGCTGGTCACCGCAGTGGGTGGACCGGTTGGTGATCGACCGGATCCACCGCGAGGCGCTCGCCTGGCTGGCCGACGTACGGGACAACCAGTCGCACCCGGCCCGCAAGGCCATCGACCGGCTGCTCAGCCAACTCGCCGACGACCTGCAGCACGACCCCGAGATGATGGCCCGGTTCGAGGCGTTCAAGGCCCGGATGCTCACCCATCCGGACATGGGCTCCAGCCTGACTGCCGTCTGGGACGCCGTACGCACGGCGCTGATCGAGGCGATCGCGGACCCGTCGAGCACGCTGCAGGTCCGCGCCACGGCGGCCCTGCAGGATCTGGGCAAACGGCTCCAGAACGACGATGGCCTGCGGTCGAAGGTCGACGCCCGCGCCGCCGAGGCCGTCGGGTACGTCGTCCGCACCTACGGCAACGAGATCGTCTCGGTCATCTCCGACACGATCGAGCGCTGGGACGGCCGCGAAGCCTCCGCGCGGATCGAACTGCACGTCGGCCGCGACCTGCAGTTCATCCGCATCAACGGCACCGTCGTCGGCGCCCTCGTCGGCCTGGTCATCCACACCGTCAGCCAACTGCTCTAGATTCCGCAGTTCGGGGCGCTCCAGGAGTTCGAGGTCCTGATGTCCACGTGGGTGTGGTCGTCGTGGCCGGGGTAGCCGGGGCCGAAGATTCCGCCGAAGCCGTGGTTGCGGGCCTGCTTGGCGAGCGTGCAGAACGAGTGGACGCCGGTGAGGTCTGCGGAGCGCCCGTACAGGTGCTGGCTGTTGCTGGCGCCGCCGACCGAGTTGTTGCACGGGATGCTGCGGAAGCCGCTGGAGATGTTCAGCGCCTGGTCACCTAGTGCGTGCCGCATCGCTTCCAGCTGCCACATGGTCTGCAACGCGTTCGCCTTCGTCGCCGCCGCGGACAGCGGCCCGCCGTCCCACCCGGATCCACCGCAGCCGTCGTCCAGCTCGGCGTAGGTGAAGTGGATCGGCGTGCAGTCGTCGTCCTGCAGCGCGTAGATCTTGGTGAACGTGGCTGGTCCGGCGACGCCGTCCGCCCCCAGCCCGTACGCCGACTGGAACCGCTGCACCGCCGCCTTCGTGGCCGGCCCGAAATCACCGTCGGTGGCCAGGTGAGCGCCGTACCCGGGATACCCGGCGACCCGGATCTGCAACTGCCGCACATCCTCGCCGGTCATCCCCTGACTGAGCGTGCGCCCCCAGGTATAACACCCGTCCGCGTGCGCCTCGATCGTCGTGACGACCTGGCTGGTGGTGAGTGTCGCGGCGAACAGCAGCAGTACGGCGAGCAACCTGGGCAGCGGCTTGAGCATGGGCTTGAGCAGTGGCTTGAGCAGTGGCTTGAGCAGTGGCTTGAGCATGGGCTTGGCGATGGACATCGAGACCTCCGGGGCGGTGAAGGAACCTGTCACCGGCCAGCATTCCGTCACCATCCACCGCTTGGCCAGTACTCAGCGGAACTTTCTGACAACCCGCGGCGACCGGCAAGGCAACCATCGGGCGGACCCAGCCGGTCCAGGAGGATGTGAGCACCGAGAGCGGCACGTTGTGTGCACGGGAGACGGGGGTGCGGGTGCGGGCTGCGGAGAGCTTCGACGCGTTCGTCGCGGCGCGATCGCGGGCTCTCGTGCGGACGGCGTACCTGCTGACGCGCGATCACTCGCTCTCCGAGGACCTCGTGCAGACCGCGCTGGCCAAGGCCTGGTTCCAGTGGTCGCGGATCCGTGCGGACAACCCGGAGCCGTACGTACGGCGGATCCTCCTCACGACGTACTCGTCCTGGTGGCGACGCCGCTGGACCGGCGAGATCCCGACCGAGGAACTCCCGGAGTCCGTGGCTCCGGCCGGTGAAGACCGGATCGACCTGTGGGACGCCATCGGGCGGTTGCCTCGCCGCCAACGGGCTGTCGTGGTGCTCCGGTTCTACGAGGACCTGACCGAGGCCGAGACCGCGCGCCTGATGGGCAGCACGGTCGGCACCGTGAAGAGCCAGACCGCCAAGGCCCTCGCCAAGCTCCGCCTCGACCCGGCGCTCGCCTCGTCCACCCCTGCAGACCTGGAGACCCCGCGATGAACCTCCAAGACCTGCGCGACGAACTGACCACCCGCGCCACCACCACCGACGAGCGTCCAACCGACCTCCTCCCCGGCATCAAGACCAAGATCCGCCGTATCCGCCGGCGCCGGGTCGTCACCGCCACGGGCATGGCGGCGGCCGCCGTGGCGCTGGCTGTGACGATCGTGCCCGGCGCGCTGACGAACTCGTCCCCCGAGCCCGCCGAGCCGACGCCGTACACCCAGAACGGCTTCACCGTGCCGGGCCGGCTCAACGCCGGGCCGCTCCTCAAGGGCTGGGTGGGCACGCTCGGGGAGAGCCGGGTCGAGTTCGACTGGACGCCGACGACCAAGGCGATCAACTTCGTCGGCCTCTGCCGGGTCAGCAGCGAGGCGCTGATCTGGGTTCGCGTCAACGGCTTCACCGTCGACCACAGGCCTTGCACGAGCGAGCCCGCGCCGATCACGAACGGACTGACGAGCGAGAGCGCGCTCTGGGCCGATGCACCGGTCGGCCGACCCGCCAAAGTCACGCTGGACCTGCTCAGCCTGCAGGGCCGCCCGCTGCACGACGCGGCGCAACAACTCGCGGTCGGCATCTACTCCGACGAGACCCAGTACGGCTCCGCGCCTTGGGGACCGACGCAGCCGGACGATTACGTGCGTGACGGTTTGCGGTTCCGGCAGCGGGTCGGCCTGCAGACCCGGCTCGCCGCGACAATCGGCGACCGCGGCGCGATGCAGGTCGGCACCAGCTTCGTCGCCCCCAGCCGGTCCGTCGTCGTGCAGACGCTCGGGACCCCGGAGGACTACGTTGTGAACGACGTCGAGTACCGGATCCAGGTGCGGCTCAGCGACGGGAACTCGGTCAACGGTTACCCCGCGATCGGCGACCAGGGCCAGCTCGACACGAGTCAGCCCATCCAGCTGTCCGTGCCGGCCGGTCGGCGCGTTCAGGTGACAGCACGCCTGGTGGACAAATTCGGCACGGCAGTTTCGGTTCCGAGGGCAAGGATCGGGGTGGCGATCTACGACTCAGGCCCGCAGGTCACCGTGAACGGGATCGACCTCGACCAGGAGAAGGAGGTCGACGGAACCCGTTACCGGTTCGACCACGCGGTGGTCGTCCCTGCCACCCAGGGCAAGGTGCAGCTCACCACACCGGTCGGAAAGCCGTTCTTGTGGGCCTACGGCAACACGAATCTCGGCCCCGGGGTGACGACCCGGTTCGACGGGCTGACCGCGCACCAGGACGGTCCGCCCGCGAGCAGTGGGTTCGGCTGGATGACCGAGGACGCGCGGCCGGCGCCGAAGACGGTCAGCTACCAGATCAACGCGGGCCGCCCCACCGGCGGCAAGCTCGTCATCGCGCTGTATCTGCCCGTGCCCTAGTGTCCTGAGGACACTAGATCCAGCTGTGCAGGTCGGCTGCATCCTTGGCGAGTTGTTCCGGGGAGTCGTCGGCGACGAACTCGAGGAGGGCGTTGATCTCTCGGGGTTCGGCGGCGAGGCGGTCGATGACCGGGCGCCAGAGCGACGCCCGCCCCGCGAGCGGTAGGCGGTTGTTGGACGGCCACCAGGAGAAGACGTGCACGGTGCTCAGCCACGGCATCAGGGACTCGAGCTGTTCGAGACACTCGGCGTCGCCCAGGTCGACCGGCGGCTGCCAGTAGGTCTTGAGATTCGGCGCACCGACGTCGAGCAGCAGGGTGATGGTCGAGTCGACCTCGTCGGTGAGCGTGTTGCGGTGGAACTCCAGCGCGATCTCGATCCCCGACGACGCTGCCACGTCGGCCAGCTCGGCCAGCCCGCGGGTCACCGCCATCCGGTCCCCTACGCCGGCTTCCGCCGTACCGACGTTGCCGGCCCAGACCCGGATCCGGGGCGCCCCGAGCGCGACCGCCGTGGCGACCGCGGACCGCATCTCCTCGCGGTCGACGCTGCCGGCCCGCAGGTACGAGCCGTACGCCGCGATCTGCAGCCCGTGGATCTCGGACAGCGCCTTCACCCGCTTGGCGGTGACCAGATTGCCGAGCGGGACATGCACGTCACCACCCCACTCGATCGCCGCGAGCCCGGCCTTCGCGGCCACTTCCACCACCTCGTCGGCCGGCAACTGGCGGAACGTCACCGAGACCAGACCGGTCCTCACACCCACGCGAGCCTCCTCGTATCCACCTCTCTATCCAACCGCATGGCACCAGCCAGCCAACCCGCTGGCGCCAGCCCGTCTCACGTCATGAGCAAAGCAATTGGATGCCACTGTCACGCGGGCTTAGTCTGACGGCGTGCCAGAACAGCGAAGAGGATTCACCTACGGCTTCACCGCGTACCTGATCTGGGGTCTCTTCCCGCTGTACTGGAAGCTGCTGGACCACTCCGAAGCGATCGAACTCCTCGCCCATCGTGTCCTCTGGTCACTGGTGACCATCGCGATCCTGGTCGCCGTACTGCGGAAGTTCGGCCAGGTGAAGGCACTCCTGCGCGAGCCGCGCCGGCGCTGGCCGCTGATCGCGGCGGCGTTCCTGATCTCGGTGAACTGGGGCACCTACATCTGGGCCGTGAACCACGGCCGGGTCGTGGAGACCTCGCTGGGGTACTTCATCACTCCGCTGTTCACGGTGCTGCTCGGCGTCGTCGTACTGAAGGAGCGGCTTCGGCCCGCGCAGTGGACCGCGCTGGCGATCGCGTTCGTCGCGGTTGTCGGGCTGACCATCGAGAACGGGCGGCCGCCATGGGTGGCGATCACGCTGACGTTCTCGTTCGGGTTGTACGGGCTGGCGAAGAAGCAGGCCGGCGCCGGGGCGATCGAGGGGATGGCGATCGAGTCCGGCACCGTGGTCCCGCTCGCGCTGGCGGCGATCGTCGTACTCGGACTGCAGGGTGACGCGACGGTCACGCACCTCGGGACCGGATACCTGGTGCTCGTGTTGCTGACCGGGCCGATCACCGCCGTACCGCTGCTGCTCTTCGGCGCTGCGGCCACGCGGGTCTCGATGACGACGCTGGGACTGCTGAACTACATCGCGCCGATCATGCAGTTCACCGTCGGGGTGCTGGTGTTCCACGAAGCCATGTCGTCGATGCGGTGGGCCGGCTTCGGGCTGGTGTGGATCGCGCTGGTGATCTTCACCTGGGACAGCATGAACCGCCGTCGCCGCTCGATCGCCCTCGAACGAGCCGCGATGACCGCCTCCGCCGTCTGAGGTTGACGTCGGGCATTCAGGATATTTAGTATCCAGGTTATGAAGATGAACGAGGGCGTCGAGTGGGCGATGCACAGCTGCGTGAACCTCAGCTGGCTGCCCGGCGAGGCGGTCACCGCCAAGCGACTCGCCGCCTTCTACGACCTTCCCACGGCGTACCTGAACAAGCAGCTCCAGGCGCTGACCCGAGCCGGCATCCTCTCCTCGGTGTCCGGACCGAAGGGCGGCTTCCAGCTGGCCCGCGATCCCCGCAACATCACGCTGCTGGACATCGTCGTCGCGATCGACGGGCCCGACGACGCATTCCGCTGCACCCAGATCCTGAAGGCCGGCCCCGGTGCCGATCCGCACGTCGATTACCGCAAGACCTGCGTTGTTTCCCAGGCGATGCGAGCCGCGGAGCTGACCTACCGCCGCGAGCTGGCCGGTACGACGATCGCCGACATCGCCGGCCGCGTCGAGAAACAGTTCCCGGCTACCCCCGACAGCACCCGCGCCCGGTTCGCCAACCTCAAGTCCTGACCCCTCTCAGTTCCGTCCAGACCCAGGAGCTAATTCAAGATGTCTAATGTCCAGAACTCTTCCATCGTTCTTGTCCGCGCGACCGACGCCGAGGTCCTGTCGGCCAGCGGTGTCACCCTGTTCGCCGACGTACCCGAGACCGGCGGCCACCTCACCAGCCACCGCTCGATCTTCCAACCCGGCAAGGAAGGCGCTCCCCCGCACCTGCATCACGAGGCGTCCGAGCTCTTCTTCGTCCTCACTGGCACCCTCCGCGTCCTGACCGGCGACGACCTCATCACCCTGGCGCAGGGCGACTTCCTCGTCGTCCCGCCGAACACCCCGCACGCCTTCGAAGCCGCCGGCCCTTCGGCCACCGAGGTCCTCTTCGTCCTCACCCACGCCAAGCCGCGCTTCGACTACTACCGCCTCCTCGAGTCCGTCTACCGAGGCGAAACCAACCCCGCCGAACTAGCCAAGACCAGCAACCTCTACGACAACCACTACGTAGAAAGCCCCACCTGGCAAAACCGCTGACGCCTACCCGTTTCGGGCTGCTGATCGGTGTGACATTAGTTTCTGTGGACAGCCAGAATCCCCTTGTTTTACAGGGGATTCCGGCTTGGGAACTGTCCGTGGGGGTGTCTAGAGTTGCGGGCATGGAGATCCTCGGCGAGCGGCCCGCGTGGTCGATGACCGACAGCGAGAAGCTGTCGCGACTCGATGCGACCGTCGCCGAGATCGCTCGCCAGAAGACCTACTACCTGCAGCTGACGGCCGACCTCGACGCTTCCGGCTACGCCAAGGATATCGGCGCCGGCGACACCGCCCGCTTCCTGTCCACGCGCTACCGCATCGACCCGGCCGAGGCCCGCCGCGATGTCCGCCTCGCCAGAGCCCTCAGCAAGTACGACGCTGTCGCCGCCGCGCTACCGGTCCCAGGCGGCTCGCCCGAGGACTCGGACAGCACCGCACCGACCCGTCCGATGCATCCCGCCCAGGCCGCCGTCATCGTCTCCGAGCTAGAGAAGGCTCCGGCAGACACCCCACCAGAGAACCTCGCTGTCGCCGAGCAGCAGCTGATCAATCTCGCCCGCACCTTCACCCCCGCCGAACTGCGCCGCGCCGGCCACCGCATCCGCGCCATCCTCGACCCCGACGGCCCCGAACCCGACGAGAACCGCGCCTACAAACGCGAATCCCTCACCCTCAACTCCGCCGACAACGGCGTCACCTTCCGCGGCTACCTCGCCAACGACAACGCCGAGCTCTTCCGCACCCTCATCCACGCCGGCGCCAAACCCCACAGAACCGTCGACGGCGCCCGAGACCCTCGCGCCCGAGACAAGCGCCAAGCCGACGCCCTCACCACCCTCCTCAACGTTGCTGCCGGCGTCATTCACACCAATAGCAAAGGCACGCAGGACAGCGGGATCGTGGCGAGCACCAGCGGTGCGGTGAGGAGTACGAACGACGAGGCTTCGAAGGTCACAGAGGACAACATTCCCGGCCACGGACCGAAGGCCCACCTCACGATCACTATCGACTACGAAGCCTTGAAGGCCGCGACGGCGGACGCGCTCGGCGACACCGTCTTCGGCGACGACCTCTCCGCAGCTGCGGTGCGGAGGCTGGCCTGCGACGCACAGGTCATCCCAGTGGTTCTCGGCTCAAAATCCCAACCCCTTGACGTCGGCACAACCAAACGCCTCGTCACCGGCCCCATGCGCTTAGCTCTGAACGCCCGAGACCGCGGCTGCGTCGTCTGCGGCGCCCCGCCGATCCAGTGCGAGGCACACCACCTCGTCCACTGGATCGACGGCGGCCGGACGTGCATCTCCAACCTCGTACTGCTCTGCAAACGCCACCACATCGACCTCCACGCCGGCCACTGGACAATCGCCGTCATCGACGACGTCGTACAGGTCACCCGGCCCACCTGGGCAACCCCCGACCCGCCACCACCCGGCAGATACAAACCCACTACCTACAACGATGCGGCGCGCGAACCCTCGCCCTCCGCGACCCGAACCTGGGCGCCCAACCACCTCACCGCCCACAACGCCACCCGGGACGTCACCCGCCACTCCATCTGGGGCAACGACAACCCACCACCTACCCTCCAACCCGATCAACCAGAACCAGCCCCACCACCCACGACGACCAGCACGTCCGGCTCAGGTTCCGGTTCCGAGAGCCCGCGGGGCGAACGCGCTACACCCCAAGCAGCCTTGCGGGTGTCAAGCCGACGAAGAGCCACATCCACGGTCGCGGACCGGTGATACCGCGGGACTCGGTGCTGTTGGGGTCTCCCCGGGACTCGGTGCTGTTGGGGTCTCCGCGGGGCTTGGTGTTGTTGGGGTCAGGTGAACGTGACAACTAGGACGGCCGCGGCGAGGAGGGCATCCAGGACGGCGCAGAACTCGGCCATGGAGCGGACGACTACCCGGTTGGGGTGATGGTGGTAGGTGTCCCAGGCGACGTGGGCGAGCACGGCCACGAGCACTCCGGCCAGGGTCTGCTTCGCCTCGACCGCCACCAGAGCAGCCGCGGCCAGCACCACCAACGCACCCGCCTGCAACGGCAGCCCCCAGGACGGCCGGAGCGCCCCGCGGATCACCCCGTACACAGCGAGTACGGCGGCGAGCGCCACCATCACCCAGGTCGCGTTGACCCCGTCTACGTTCGGCCCAACCCCGACCACCACACAGCTGACGGCGAACACCGGCCACGCAGCGGTACGTCGTTGCAGCGCCGCTGATCCCAGATACACAAAGGCGGTGTGCTCACGATCGACCCGAAGAAGGCGAACGGCCACGCCGGCGCGAGCCTGAGCACGCATCTCGGTAACTCGACCGGATCACCGATCAGGAGATCAGGACGAGCGCATTGAGGCCGTCACGATCGGTGCGACGTCGATGCCGTAGGCGACCATGGCGACGCCGGCGATCGCTGGCCCAGCGCCGCGCGATCCAGGGTCGTTCGCTGGATCTGACCGGTTCCACTGTGCTCATCCAGTACCTCCCGCGCTGCCGGCTGGTGAGCGCAGCTGAGCACGCCAGCCTTTCACTTCGCTTTCACCGGCTCATGTGTTCGGGATTCGTGGGCACCGTGGGTGGGTGAAGCGCGAATGGTTCCTGACTGCCGAAGAACGCGGTAACCCCGCCACGGACATCGACGCCGATGGCTCCTGGACCGAGGGCAACCTGGTCCGGCCGTTGGTGCACGGTACGACGTACTTCCGGCGCCTGTACGACGAACTGTGCGCACTGCGCTCCGGTGATCGGATCTACTTCACGGACTGGCGTGGTGATCCGGACGAGGCGCTGGTCGGGGACGGTCCGAGCATCGGCACGGTGCTGTGTGATCTCGCCCGCTCCGGTGTGGAGATCCGGGCCCTGCTGTGGCGGTCGCACTCCGATCACCTGAGTTTCAACGCCCAGGAGAACCAGCGCCTCGGCACCGAACTGAACGAGGCGGGTGCGGAGGTGTTGCTCGACCAACGGGTCCGCAGACTGGCCTCGCACCATCAGAAGCTGTTCGTCATCCGGCATCGTGACGACCCGGCCGCCGACGTCGCGTTCGTGGGCGGGATCGACCTGTGCCGCGGCCGGCGCGACGACGCGGCCCATCTGGGCGATCCGCAGCAGGTACCGATGGATCGGCGCTACGGGTCCCGTGCGCCCTGGCACGATCTCACGCTCGAGATCCGCGGCCCGGTGGTGGGAGATCTGCTGCGCTGCTTCGTCGAGCGCTGGAACGATCCGCATCCGCTCGACCGGCGGACGCCGTACCGGATGTTGATCCAGCGGTTGGCGCGGATGCCACGGCATCCGTCGAACCTTCCGGAGGCTTTTCCGGATCCAGCTCCGGCGGGTCAGCACGCCGTTCAGGTACTGCGGACTTATGCGCACAAGCACCCGGGATTCCCGTTCGCGCCGCGCGGGGAGCACAGCGTCGCGCGTGGGTACTTGAAGGCGTTCGCTCGGGCTCGATCGCTCATCTACGTGGAGGATCAGTATCTGTGGTCCGCTGCGGTGACGCGGGGTCTCCGTGAGGCGCTGGTGCGATCACCCGAGCTGCGCGTGATCGCCGTCGTACCGCGGTATCCGGATCAGGATGGCCGGTTCAGCGGGCCGCCGGCTCGGTACGCCCAACTGGAGGCGCTGCGGTTGCTCGAGTCGGATCGCGTGGCGGTCTACGACCTGGAGAACGAGGCCGGCGTACCGATCTATGTCCATGCGAAGGTCTGCATCATCGACGACGAGTGGTTCACCTGCGGCTCGGACAACTTCAACCGCCGGTCCTGGACGAACGACAGTGAGTTGACGTGCGCGGTGGAGTCACCCGAGCTGGCGCGAGCACTGCGGTCGGAGCTGTGGTCGGAGCACCTGGGGATCGACGACCCGGAACTCGACCCGGTCGCCGGTTTCGACCAGTGGCGGGACAGTGCCGATGAACTCGACGACTGGCACGCAACTGGTTGTCATAGGCCACGACCTGCGGGCCGGATCCGTCCCCACCGTCCCGACCCCGTCACCGGCGTCCAAGCCATCTGGTCCCGCTGGCTCGCCAACCACGTCTACGACCCCGACAGCCGCCCCCGCGCGCTGCGGCGCCGCAACCGCTTCTAGCCCAAGCAGGCGGCGACTCTAGACCGAGCGGGTGGCGACGAGGTCGCAGAGGGAGTCGAGGGCTTCTCGGGCGGGGCCTTGGGGCAGGGTGGCGAGGAGTTTGCGGGCGTCCGTCGCACGACGGCGTACGTCGTCCTCCGCCTGACGGAACGCCGGGTGGGCGCGGAGCAGGTCGAGGGTCTCGGCCAGGCGAGCATCGTCGGACAGGTCCGAATCGAGAAGCTCGAGCAGCCGGGCGTCCGTCGAGTCCGACGGGTCGGCCTGGGCGCGGAAGATCAGGACCGGGAGGGTCGGGACACCCTCGCGCAGGTCGGTGCCGGGAGTCTTGCCGGACTGGTCGGACTCCGAGGCGACGTCGAGGATGTCGTCGGCGAGCTGGAAGGCTACGCCGATCTCCTCACCGAACGCCCGCAACGACTCCTGGATCTCCTCGGAAGCACCGGCGTACCGGGCACCGAAGAGCGCCGACGTTGCGATCAGCGAGCCGGTCTTGTCGGCAACGACCGACAGGTAGTGCTTCAGCGGATCCTGGCCCTCGCCGACACCCAGGGTCTCCCGGATCTGGCCCTCGACCAGGCGGCCGAAGGTCCGGGCCTGGATCCGGACCGCCTCCGGTCCGAGGTCGGCGACCAGGTCGGAGGCCCGGGCGAACAGCCAGTCGCCGGACAGGATGGCGACCGAGTTGTCCCAGCGGGCGTTCGCGGTGGACGAGCCCCGCCGGAGCGCGGCCTCGTCCATCACGTCGTCGTGATGCAGGGTCGCGACGTGGGTGAGCTCGACCACGACGGCCGCCTTCACCACGTCGTCAGCCCCGGCGTCCGGCCCGAACTCGGACGCCAGCAGGACCAGCAGCGGCCGGAACCGCTTGCCACCGGCAACCATGACGTGCTGCGCCGCCGCGGTGACGAACGGCGCCTCCGACTGGGTCGCGTCGCGCAGCGCCTGCTCGACGGTCTCCAGCCCAGCACGAACCCGGGACTCGAGCGCCTCGTCGGCGAACGCGAATCCCAGGCTCTCGGCCGGCAGCGGGGTCGGGCTCAACGGATGAACTCACCTGCGCGGGCCGCCAGGTCGAGCACCGGTCCGGGGACCAGGCCGAGAACCACGGTAGCGGCGAGACCGAGGGCGACGGCGGTCGTGGTCTGCCAGCCGGGCAGCGCCACGTCCGGCGCGTCGGCCGGGA
This sequence comes from Kribbella sp. NPDC026596, assembly GCF_040638415.1. Classification (NCBI taxonomy): domain Bacteria; kingdom Bacillati; phylum Actinomycetota; class Actinomycetes; order Propionibacteriales; family Kribbellaceae; genus Kribbella; species Kribbella sp. NPDC026596. The sequence goes on from NZ_JBEZYF010000002.1 coordinate 44,605, forward strand.
GGTCGGAGAAGAACATCAGCACGATCACGCGGACGTAGAAGAACGCTGCGACCAGGCTGCACAGGACGGCGACCACCACCAGCGGCCACGCGCCGCCGGTCCACGCCGCGCTGAACACGGCCCACTTGCCGGTGAAGCCCGCGGTCAGCGGGATGCCGGCGAACGAGAGCAGGAAGAACGCGAAGATGCCGGCCAGCAGCGGCGACTTCTTGCCCAGCCCGGCCCACCGCGACAGGTGGGTCGCCTCGCCGCCGGCATCCCGCACCAGCGTGACGACGGCGAACGCACCGATGGTCGGGAAGCCGTAGGTGACCAGGTAGAACAGCACCGCCTGGGTCGAGGTGATGCCGGTGGTGACCCCGTTACCGGCCTGCGCCAGCCCGATGAACGCGGTCAGCAGGAAGCCCGCGTGTGCGATCGACGAGTACGCGAGCATCCGCTTCACGTCGCTCTGGGTGATCGCGACGACCGAGCCGACCACCATGGTCAGGATCGCGACGATCCACATCATCGGCGCCCAGTCCCACCGGGTCCCGCCGAGGGCGACGTAGAAGACCCGCATCAGGCCGATGAACGCGGCGATCTTGGTGCAGGCCGCCATGAACCCGGTGACCGGCGTCGGTGCACCCTGGTACACGTCCGGGGTCCACGAGTGGAACGGTACGGCGCCGACCTTGAACAGCAGGCCGACCGCCACCAGACCCGTGCCGGCCAGCAGGATGGTGTCGCCACCGACCTGGGTGGACAGCGCGTCCGAGATCCCGCCCAGCGACATCGTCCCGGCGTACCCGTAGAGCAGCGCGATGCCGAACAGCAGGAACGCCGAGGAGAACGCGCCGAGCAGGAAGTACTTCATCGCGGCTTCCTGCGAGATCAGCCGGCGACGACGCGCCAGGCCGCAGAGCAGGTACAACGGCAGCGAGAACACCTCGAGCGCGACGAACAGCACCAGCAGGTCGTTCGACGCGGCGAACAGCATCATGCCGAAGACCGCGAACAGGGTCAGCGGGAAGATCTCGGTGTGCTCGACCTTGGCCGCCGTGCCCTCCCGCTCGGCCTCGGACCCCGGTACGGCGGCCGCCTGGCCGGCGAACGCGGACAGGCCACCGTCGACCGACCGCTCGGCGAACAGCAGCAGGCTGATCAGCGTCAGCGCCAGCAGCAGGAGCCAGGTGAACAGCGCCGGGCCGTCGACCGAGATCTCGCCCTGCGCCGCGATCAGCTCCTTCTTGTCGGCCAGCAGGATTCCGCTGAGCACGCCCGCGGCGACCAGGGCCACCACGGCGATCGCCAGCTGCACCAGGTGCCGCAACTGCCGGGGCAGGAACGCCTCGACCAGTACGCCGACACACGCCGCACCGAAGACCACGAGCAGCGGAGCCAGCTCGTTGTACTCGATCTTGGGCGCCGTGAAATCCGCCAGCGGCAGGATGTGCGCGATCACTTCTGTCCCTCCGTCACGGGGATCTGCGGAGCCTTGTCGGTGACGCCCACCCGCTGCATGGTCGACTCGACCGCGGGCTTGATGATGTCGACCACCGGCTTCGGGAAGATGCCGAGGCCGACGATCAGGACCATCAACGGTGCGATCGCGAGGATCTCACGCGCGTTCAGGTCCTTGAGCTTCTCGATTCCGTCCCGGACCGGTCCGGTCATCGTGCGTTGGTACATCAGCAGGATGTACAGCGCGGCCAGCACGATGCCGACGACCGCGATCACCGCGATCACCTTGTGCCGGCTGAACGTCCCGGCCAGCACCATGAACTCGGAGATGAACGGCGACATGCCGGGCAGTGCCAGGCTGGACAGGCCGGCGAACAGGAACGTTCCGGCCAGCACCGGCGCCACCTTCTCCACCCCGCCGTAGTCCGCGATCCGCGCGGATCCGCGCCGGGAGATCAAGTACCCGGCGACCAGGAACAGCGCCGCTGTCGAGAGACCGTGGTTGAACATGTACAGCGTCGATCCGGTCAGGCCCTGCGACGTCAGCGCGAAGATGCCCATCACGATGAAGCCGAAGTGCGAGATCGAGGTGTACGCGATCAGCCGCTTGATGTCGGTCTGCCCGATCGCCAGCAGAGCGCCGTACAGGACCGAGATCAGCGCGAGGACCAGGACGACCGGGGTGGCCCACTCGGACGCGTTCGGGAACAGACCTAGGCAGTACCGGATCATCCCGAAGGTGCCGATCTTGTCCAGGATGCCGACCAGCAGGACCGACGTCCCCGGCGTCGCCTCGCCGGCGGCGTCCGGCAGCCAGGTGTGGAACGGCACCATCGGCGCCTTCACCGCGAAGGCGATCATGAAGCCGAGGAACAGCCAGCGCTCGGTGTTCTGGCTCATGTCGAGCTTCATCATGTCGCTCAGCAGGTACGACGGCTCGCCCTGCCTGGCCGACACGACGTACAGGCCGACCACCGACGCCAGCATCAGCAGACCGCCGAGCAGCGAGTAGAGCAGGAACTTCACGGCGGCGTACGAGCGCTGCGGACCGCCGAAGCCGCCGATCAGGAAGTACATCGGGATCAGCGTGGCCTCGAACAGCACGTAGAAGAGGAACACGTCGGTGGCGCTGAACACGCCGATCGACAGGGCCTCCAGGCCGAGGATCCAGGCGAAGAAGGACTTCTCCGACCAGCGGCCCTTCTGCGCGTCGTTCCAGGACGCGATCAGCACGACCGGGGTCAGCAGCGCGGTCAGCACCAGCAGGACGACACCGACACCGTCCAGGCCGAGCGCGTAGTGCGCGCCGAAGGCCTTGATCCAGGTGTAGGTCTCGGCGTAGTCCTCGGCGCCGTTGCGCTGGTAGCCGATCGCGACGATCGCGGTCAGCACCAGCGTGACGAGCGAGAAGCCGAGCGCGACCTGCTTGGCCAGCAGGGCCTTCGCCCCGGGGACCAGCATCGTCGCTATCGCCCCCACGAACGGCAGGAGCAGTAACAGGGTCAGCCAACCGATGTTCACGACAACCTCACCGCGAGGAGGGCGACGACCACGAGTGCGGCGCCGAAAACCATGCTGAGTGCGTAGGAACGGACGAAGCCCGTCTGGAACCGGCGGAGCCGGCCGGACAGTCCACCGAACAGTGCGGCCAGCCCGTTCACGAGGCCGTCCACACCACGGTTGTCGAACCAGACCAGCGTCCGGGTGAGGTACTGGCCCGGGCGCATGAAGACCGACTCGTTGAGCGCGTCGCCGTACAGGTCACGGCGGGCGAAGGTGGTGACCGGCGAGACCCGGACGGGCGCCTCGCGCGGGATGTCCCGGCGGAACAGCACGACTCCGATCGCGGCGCCGACGACCACCACCGCGAGGATGATCAGCGTCATCGGCAGCGCGCCGATCGGTGGCTCGGCCTCCTCGAAACCGGTGACCGGCTCCAGCCAGGTGACGATCCAGTGGTTGACGAAGTAGAGCGCGCCGCCGACCAGCGACAGGATCGCCAGGATGATCAGCGGACCCGTCATCACGTTCGGAGACTCGTGCGGGTGCACGTCCTTCTCCCAGCGCTTCTCGCCGAAGAAGGTCATCATCATCAGCCGCGTCATGTAGAACGCGGTGATCCCGGCGCCGAGCAGCGCACACAGACCGACCACGGTGTTCTCCGCGAAGGCGACCTCGATGATGTGGTCCTTGCTGAAGAAGCCGGAGAACGGCGGGATGCCGAGGATCGCCAGGTAGCCGAAGGCGAACGTCACGAAGGTGACCTTCATGTACTTCGCCAGGCCGCCGTAGCGCCGCATGTTCACGTCGTCGTTCATGCCGTGCATCACCGAGCCGGCACCGAGGAACATGTTGGCCTTGAAGAAGCCGTGCGTGAGCAGGTGGAAGATCGCGAAGGCGTAGCCCACCGGGCCGAGACCCGCGGCGATCATCATGTAGCCGATCTGGCTCATCGTCGAACCGGCCAGCGCCTTCTTGATGTCGTCCTTGGCGCAACCGATGATCGCACCGGCCAGCGCGGTGACCGTCCCGACGATCACCACCGCCGTGGACGCGGTGTCGGTGACCTCGTAGATCGCGTTCGAGCGGACCACCAGGTAGACGCCCGCGGTGACCATGGTCGCCGCGTGGATCAGCGCCGACACCGGGGTCGGGCCTTCCATCGCGTCCAGCAGCCAGGACTGCAGCGGCACCTGCGCGGACTTTCCGCAGGCGGCCAGCAGCAGCATCAGGCCAAGCAGCGTGGCCCAGGTGCTCGACAGGTGCTCGGCGCCGGCGTCCACCGTGGCGAAGGCCGAGGAGCCGAACAGCGCCCACATGCTCATCACCGCGAGCGACAGCCCGATGTCACCGACCCGGTTCACCACGAACGCCTTCTTCGCGGCGACCGCGGCCGAGTTCTTGTGCTGCCAGAACCCGATCAGCAGGTACGACGCCAGGCCGACACCCTCCCAGCCGACGAACACCAGCAGGTAGTCGGCCGCGAGGACCAGCAGCAGCATCGAGGCGATGAACAGGTTCAGGTAGCCGAAGAACCGGCGCCGCCGCGCGTCGTGCTCCATGTAGCCGATCGAGTAGATGTGGATCAGCGAACCCACACCGGTGATCAGCAGCACGAACAGGATCGACAGCGGATCGATCAGCAGGCTGAACTCCACCTTGATGTTGCCGACCGAGAACCACTCGAACAGGTTGATCGTCTCGGACCGCTGGTCGCCGGCCTTGGCCTGCATCTGGAAGAACAGGACGACGCCGAAGGCGAAGGAGATCAGCGGTGCCAGCGTGCCCAGCAGGTGACCCCACGCGTTGGTGGCCTTGCCACCCAGCAGCAGGATCGCCGCGGACACGGCCGGGACCGCGACCAGCAGCCACGTCAGCTCATGACTCATCGGTGCTTACCTCAGTACTTGAGCAGGTTGGCGTCGTCGACCGAGGCCGAGCGACGGGTGCGGAAGATGGCCATGATGATCGCCAGCCCGATCACGACCTCGGCCGCGGCCACCACCATCACGAAGAAGGCGGCGATCTGACCGTCGAGGTTGCCGTGCTGGCGGGCGAAGCTGACGAACGCGAGGTTGGTCGCGTTCAGCATCAGTTCGACACACATGAAGACGACGATGGCGTTGCGGCGCACCAGCACGCCGAGCGCGCCGATGCTGAACAGGATCGCCGCGAGGATGATGTACGGCTCTGTGGTCATGCCCGACCTCGCTTCGCTCCGGTCGCGCAGGACCAAGGGGTGCTGCGTTGATTGGTTCGCTCGCTCCGCTCGCTCACAGCTTGTCCTCCTCGCCAAATCCGGAAAGGTCGGTGCTCTCGGCCTCGGACGGATAGTCCTCGCCCGCTTCGAGCTTGCGCACCTCTTCGATGTCCGAGCGCTCGTCGGCTTCGGGGAACACCGTGCCACGCGCCTGGAGCACGCGCGAAACCGAGGTCGGTGCGATCGACCCGTCCGGCAGCAGCGCCGGGGTGTCGACGGCGTTGTGCCGCGCCAGTACGCCGGGAGTCGGCAGCGGACCCGGGTGGATCCCCCGCTCGGCGTACTTGCGGATCCGCTCCTCGGCGTGGTCGCGCTGCGTCCGCTTCTTGGTCAGCCGCTCACGGTGGGCCAGCATCATCGCGCCCAGCGCCGCGGTGATCAGCAGCGCGGACGTCACCTCGAAGGCGAACACGTACTTACCGAACAGCAGTTGCGCGATGCCCTTCGGGTTCCCGTCCGGCTGCGCGCCGGCCAGCCCGACCGGGTTGCCGTAGATCGCGTTGCCGACGGCGGCAACCAGCAGGATCCCGAAGCCCAGGAAGGCCAGCGCGGCCAGCAGCCGCTGGCCGCGAATCGTCTCCACCAGGGAGTCGGACGCGTCCACACCGACCAGCATCAGCACGAACAGGAACAGCATCAGGATCGCGCCGGTGTAGACGATGATCTGTACGGCGAACAGGAACGGCGCGTCCAGAGCGGCGTACTGCACCGCGAGGCAGATCATCACCGTCGCGAGCAGCAGCGCCGAGTGCACCGCCTTGCGGACCAGAACCATCGCGATCGCGGCCAGGATCATCACCGGCGCCAGCAGCCAGAAAGCGAAGTGCCCACCGGTGACCAGGGGGACCATCATTTGGCCTCACCACTCTCAGCCGGTACGGCGGCACCGGTCAGACCGAGGTAGTAGTCCTTCTCGGTGGTGCCGAGCTGCATGTCGTGCGGCGGCTCCTGCATCCCGGGAAGCATCGGCGCCAGCAGGTCCTTCTTCTCGTAGATGAGGGACGCGCGGGTGCTGTCGGCCAGCTCGTACTCGTTGGTCATCGTGAGCGCCCGGGTCGGGCAGGCCTCGATGCACAGACCGCAGAGGATGCAGCGCAGGTAGTTGATCTGGTAGACGCGTCCGTACCGCTCACCAGGGGAGAACCGGCCGGAGGCGCCGTCGGCGTCGTCGACGTTGGACGCGCCCTCGACGTAGATCGCGTCCGCGGGGCACGCCCAGGCACACAGCTCGCAGCCGATGCACTTCTCCAGGCCGTCCGGCCAGCGGTTCAGCTGGTGCCGGCCGTGGAAGCGGGGAGCGGTCGGCTTCTTCTCGAACGGGTACTCCTCGGTGAACACCTTGCGGAACATCGTCCGGAAGGTGACCCCGAAGCCCGCTACCGGGTCCCAGAGGGACTCTTTGACACTAGCCACGACGTGCTTCCTCGCTTCGGCTCGGAGTCTTGACGAGCGGTGGTGGCACCGGGAAGCCGCCGGCGAAGGCGTCGAACTCCTCGCCGTCGTCGACCTCGGTCTTGTCTTCTTTGGGCTTGCCCGGCACGAACAGGCTGATCACCGCGAACACCAGCACGATGCCGGCGGCGACCAGCAGCGTGGTGCGGCTGAAGGTGGTCTCCCGGCCGACCGCGCGAACGGTGGCGACCAGCAGGATCCACGCCAGCGAGATCGGGATCAGGACCTTCCAGCCGAGCCGCATGAACTGGTCGTAGCGCAGTCGCGGCAGCGTGCCGCGCAGCCAGATGTAGAAGAAGATGAAGCACATCATCTTGCCGACGAACCACAGCACCGGCCAGAAGCCGGAGTTCGCGCCGTCCCAGATCGAGATCGGCCACGGGGCCCGCCAGCCGCCCAGGAACAGTGTGGTGGCCAGCGCCGACACGGTCGCCATGTTGATGTACTCGGCCAGGAAGAACATCGCGTACTTCATCGACGAGTACTCGGTGAGGAAGCCGGCCACCAGCTCGCCCTCGGCTTCCGGCAGGTCGAACGGCGCCCGGTTCGTCTCGCCGATCATCGAGATCACGTAGATCACGAACGACGGGAAGAGCAGGAACGCGTACCACCCGGGCAGCGAGATCGCCGTACCGAACAGGTGCACGGTCTGGTGCGACTGCGCCGCGACGATCTCCGAGGTGGACATCGAACCGGCGAACAGGAACACGGTCACCAGCGCCAGGCCCATGGCGACCTCGTACGAGATCATCTGCGCGCTGGACCGCAGGCCGCCGAGCAGTGAGTACGTCGAGTTGGACGACCAGCCGCCGAGCACGATGCCGTAGATGCCGATCGAGGCGACCGCCATCACGTACAGCACCGAGACCGGCAGGTCGGTGATCTGCAGCCGGGTGTAGGTGTCGGTGAACGGGATCTTCACCGTCGGCCCGAACGGGATCACCGCGAAGGTCAGGAAGGCCGGGATCGACACGATCACCGGCGCCGCGACATAGACGAGCTTGTCCACGCCCTTCGGCATCAGGTCTTCCTTGAACATCAGCTTCATACCGTCGGCCAGCGACTGCAGCAGGCCCTGCGGACCGTGCACGTTCGGACCGATCCGGTGCTGCATCCGGGCCACGACCCGGCGCTCCCACCAGATGTTGAACAGCGTCAGCACGATCAGGAAGACGAAGACCAGCAGCACCTTGAGGCCGACGACCCACCAGGGGTCGTGGCCGAAGCCCGCATCCGGCACCGCAAGCGGGATGTTGGTCATGCGTTCCCTCCGGCGATCGTGACGATCGAGCCATGGTCTGCGTGCAGAGACCGTCGGACGTGGGAGTCGGCCGAGTTGGCCGGCAGCCAGACCACGTTCTCGGTCATCGGGGTGATCACGACCGGCAACCGGATCGAACCGGCGTCGGTGCTCACCACCAGCTCGTCCCCGTCGGCGACACCGACCCGGCGCGCCGTGGTCAGCGACACCCGGGCGACCGGCTTGCGCGCGGTCGCGGTCAGGTGCGGCTCACCGTCGTTCGCACGGCTGTCGTCGATCAGCATCCGCCAGGTCGCCAGCCGGGTGGAGTCGAACGCCCCGAGCGACGGACCGGCGTGGTACGTCGGCTCCTGCGCGCGATCGCCGTCCCAGCGGCCGAGCTCGTCGAGCTCTTTCTTCGCCCCGGCCGGAGTACCGAACCCGAGCGAGCGGTCCATCTCCTGCGCCAGCGCGGCCAGTGCCCGGACATCGGGCATCGCGGTCGGGACCTTCAGCACCACCGGGAACGGCCGCTCGCGACCCTCCCAGTTGACGAAGGTGCCGTCCTTCTCCGCCGGCGGAACCACCGGGAAGATCACGTCGGCGTGCTCGGTCACCTGCGAGCTGCGGACCTCGAAGCTGACCACGAACGGCGCGGCCTCGAGCGCGGCCAGTGCGGCGGCCGGGTCGGGCAGGTCGTCGATCTCGACGCCCGCGACCACCAGTGCCTGCAGCGATCCGGCGTTGGCGATGATCTCGGTGAGGTCTTTGCCGACGTTCGACGGCAGGTTCTCCACACCCCAGGCGGCCTGCATGTCGACCCGCGCCTGCGGGTCGGTCACCAGCCGGCCACCGGGCAGCAGCCCCGGCAGACATCCGGCCTCGAGGGCAGCGCGGTCACCGGCACGCCGCGGGATCCAGGCCAGCTGCGCACCCGTGTCGAGCGCCAGCCGCAGTGCGGTCGAGTAGCCACCCGGTGCACTGGCCAGCCGCTCGCCCACGATGATGATCGAGTCCGCACCGAGCGCCGCGCGGGCAGCCGCTCCGGCCTCACCGGCGCTGCCGAGGTCGGCCAGTACGGCGGCCTCCGTGCCAGGCGATGCGTGGACGACGACACCGTTGAGCTTCTCGACTCCGCGGGAGCCGTATGCCGCGACCGTGAAGACCTTGGTCCCGCGAGCCTTGACGGCCTTGCGGAGCCGCAGGAACACCGACGGCGCTTCCTCTTCGGGCTCGAACCCGACGAACAGCACGGATCCGGCCTGCTCCAGGTCGGCGAACGTCGTACCGAGACCGGTGCCGGCCACCGCGGCGGCGAGGAAGTCCGCCTCCTCGGCGGAGTGCGGCCGGGCCCGGAAGTCGATGTCGTTGGTGCCGAGGGCGACCCGGGCGAACTTCGAGTACGCGTAGGCGTCCTCGATGGTCAGCCGGCCACCGGTCAGCACCGCCGCGTTGCCGCGGGCCTCCGTCAGCTTCTCCGCCGCGAAGGTCAGCGCCTCCGGCCAGGACGCCGGCCGGAGCTCGCCGTCCTCGCGGATCATCGGGTGAGTCAGCCGGTCGCCGGTGGTCGCGTAGTTGAACGCGAACCGGTCCTTGTCGGAGATCCACTCCTCGTTGACCTGCGGGTCGTCACCGGCGAGCCGGCGCATCACCTTGCCGCGCCGGTAGTCGACCCGGATCGCCGCGCCGGAGGAGTCGTGCTCCGCCACCGACGGAACCGAGACCAGGTCGAACGGCCGGGACCGGAACCGGTACGCCGCACTCGTCAGCGCACCGACCGGGCAGATCTGGATCGTGTTTCCGGAGAAGTAGCTCTCGAACGGCTCCTTCTCGTAGATGCCGACCTGCTGCAGCGCACCGCGCTCGATCAGCGCGATGAACGGGTCACCGGCGATCTGCTCGGAGAACCGGGTGCAGCGGGCGCAGAGGATGCAGCGCTCGCGGTCCAGCAGCACCTCGGCCGAGATGTTGATCGGCTTGGGGTAGGTCCGCTTGATCTCGTGGAAGCGGCTCTCACCGCGGCCGTTGCTCATCGCCTGGTTCTGCAGCGGGCACTCGCCACCCTTGTCGCAGACCGGGCAGTCCAGCGGGTGGTTGATCAGCAGGAACTCCATGTTCCCGTGCTGGGCCTTGTCCGCCACCGGCGAGGACACCTGGGTCCGGACCACCATGCCGTCGGCGACGGTGATCGTGCAGGAGGCCTGCGGCTTCGGCATGCCCCGGCCGTTCCCGGCGTCGGTGATCTCGACCAGGCACTGCCGGCAGGCGCCGACCGGGTCGAGCAGCGGGTGGTCGCAGAATCGCGGGATCTGGATCCCGATCTGCTCCGCGGCCCGGATCAGCAGGGTGTTCTTGGGAACCTTCACCTCGATGTCGTCGATGGTGACCGTCACCAGATCGGTGCGCTCCACCTCCGCTGACGGGTTCACTGTGTTGTTAGCGATCGTCATGCGCTTGCTCCAGCGGTAGCGAAGACAGTGCTTGCCATCGGGTCGAACGGGCAGCCGCCGTTCTCGAAGTGCGCCAGGTACTCGTCCTTGAAGTGCTGGATCGAGCTGGTGATCGGCGCGGTCGCGCCGTCGGCCAGCGCGCAGAACGAACGGCCGGTGATGTTCTCGCACAGGTCGAGCAGGGTGACCAGGTCTTCCTCGGTGCCCTTGCCGTGTTCCAGCCGCTCGAGGATCTGCACCAGCCACCAGGTGCCCTCACGGCACGGAGTGCACTTGCCACAGGACTCGTGCTTGTAGAACTCGGTCCACCGCAGGACGGCGCGGACCACGCAGGTGGTGTCGTCGAAGATCTGCAGTGCCTTGGTGCCCAGCATCGAGCCGACCGAGCCGACGCCCTCGTAGTCCAGCGGGACGTCGAGGTGCTCCGCGGTCAGCAACGGCGTGGACGAACCACCCGGCGTCCAGAACTTCAGCTCGTGGCCCTGACGGACACCGCCGGCCAGGTCGATCAGCTGCCGCAGCGTGATGCCCATCGGCGCCTCGTACTGCCCGGGGCGAGTGACGTGCCCGGACAGCGAGTACAGCGTCATGCCCTTGGACTTCTCGGTGCCCATCGAGGAGAACCAGTCGGCGCCGTTCTTCAGGATGACGGGAACGGACGCGATCGACTCGACGTTGTTGATCACTGTGGGGGAACCGTACAAACCGGCCACCGCCGGGAACGGAGGACGCAGCCGAGGTTGACCGCGACGTCCTTCCAGCGAGTCCAGCAGCGCCGTCTCCTCGCCGCAGATGTAGGCGCCCGCGCCGGCGTGCACGATCACGTCCAGGTCGTAGCCGCTGCCGAGGATGTTCTGGCCGATGAAGCCGGCTTCCTTGGCCTCGGCGACCGCCTGCTGCAGCCGGCGGACGACGTGCAGGACCTCACCGCGGACATAGATGAACGCGGCACTCGCGCGGATCGCGTAGGACGAGATGATGACGCCCTCGACCAGCGTGTGCGGCGAGGCGAGCATCAGCGGGATGTCCTTGCAGGTGCCGGGCTCGGACTCGTCCGCGTTCACCACCAGGTACTTCGGCTTCGGGTTGTCCTGCGGGATGAACGACCACTTCATCCCGGTCGGGAAGCCCGCGCCGCCACGGCCGCGCAGACCGGAGTCCTTGACGGCGGTGACCACGTCGGCCGGCTGCATCTGCAGCGCCGTACGCAGCGCGTCGTACCCGCCGGAACGCTGGTACGACGAGAGCTGCCAGGAACGGATCTGGTCCCAGTTGTCGGACAGTACCGGGGTCAGCATGGTCAGTCCTCCTTCTGGGTCCGGTCGGTCCGGGACGGCTGCCCCGGAGCGGTCCAGTTGCGCTCACGCGCGAGCCGGAGACCGGCCAGCGTCGCCTTGCCGCCGGTCGGGCCCTCGTCGGCCCGGCCGTCGGGGAAGCCGGCCAGCACGCGCTCGGCCTCGCGCCAGGTGCAGATCGTCGCGCCGCGCGGCGACTTCACCTCGGTGCCCTCGCGCAGGTCGTCGACCAGCTGGGTCGCCGACTCCGGCGTCATGTCGTCGAAGAACTCCCAGTTCACCATCATCACCGGCGCGTAGTCGCAGGCGGCGTTGCACTCCAGGTGCTCGAGGGTGATCTTGCCGTCCTCGGTGGTCTCGTCGTTGCCGACGTCGAGGTGATCCTTGAGCCGCTCGAAGATCAGGTCACCGCCCATCACGGCGCACAGCGTGTTGGTGCAGACCCCGACGTGGTAGTCGCCGACCGGGCGGCGCTTGTACATCGTGTAGAAGGTCGCCACCGCGGACACCTCGGCGCCGGTCAGCCCGAGCACGTCGGCACAGGCCTCGATGCCCTCCGGGGTGACCCGGCCCTCGACCGACTGCACCAGGTGCAGCATCGGCAGCAGCGCGGACCGGCCGACCGGGTACCGGGCGGCCAGCTCGCGCATCTCCGCGATCGTGGTGTCGGTGATGTTGGAATCACCCGTGCTGTAGGGCACCGGCTTGTCGGTCGCAGTCGCATGATTCTGGCTGCTGTTCTCGGCCATCTATCGGTCCACTCCACCCATCACCGGGTCAAGGCTGGCGACGGCGACGATCACGTCGGCGACCTGTGCGCCCTCGCACATGATCGGCATCGCCTGCAGGTTTGCGAAGGACGGGTCGCGGAAGTGCGCCCGGTACGGCTTCGTGCCGCCGTCGGAGACCAGGTGGCAGCCGAGCTCGCCGCGCGGCGACTCCAGCGCCACGTAGGCCTGGCCGGCCGGTACCCGGAAGCCCTCGGTGACCAGCTTGAAGTGATGGATCAGCGCTTCCATCGACTCGCCCATGATGTGCTTGATGTGGTCGAGGGAGTTGCCCATCCCGTCGGAGCCGACGGCCAGCTGGCTCGGCCAGCCGATCTTCTTGTCGGCCACCATCACCGGGTCCCCGTCCATCTTCGCCAGCCGGTCGGCGCACTGCTCGACGATCTTCAGCGACTCGTGCATCTCCTGCAGCCGGACCCGGAACCGCCCGTAGGAGTCCGAGGAGTCCCAGGTCGGTACGTCGAAGTCGTACGTCTCGTACCCGCAGTACGGCTGGGTCTTGCGCAGGTCCAGCGCGTAGCCGGTCGAGCGCACCGGCGGGCCGGAGATGCCCAGCGCCATGCAGCCGGCCAGATCCAGGTAGCCGACGTTCTGCAGCCGGGCCTTGAAGATCGGGTTCGCGTTGCAGAGCTCGGCGTACTCCGGCAGGTGCTTGTTCATCCAGGTGATGTACTCGCGGATCTTGTCCAGCGCACCCGGGGGCAGGTCCTGCGCGACGCCGCCCGGCCGGATGAACGCGTGGTTCATCCGCAGACCGGTGATCAGCTCGAACAGGTCGAGCGTCATCTCCCGCTCACGGAAGCCGATCGTCATCACGGTCAGCGCGCCGATCTCCATACCGCCGGTGGCGATGCAGACCAGGTGGCTGCTGATCCGGTTGAGCTCCATCAGGAGCACCCGCATCACGTTGGCCTTCTCCGGGATCTGGTCCTCGATCCCGAGCAGCCGCTCGACCGCCAGGCTGTACGCCGCCTCGTTGTAGAACGGCGACAGGTAGTCCATCCGGGTGCAGAACGTGACGCCCTGCACCCAGGAGCGGAACTCCATGTTCTTCTCGATACCGGTGTGCAGGTAGCCGATGCCGCAGCGGGCCTCGGTCACCGTCTCGCCCTCGATCTCGAGGATCAGCCGGAGCACGCCGTGCGTGGACGGGTGCTGCGGGCCCATGTTGACGACGATCCGCTCTTCGGGCTCCTCGCCGAGGCCGGCCACGACCGAGTCCCAGTCCTGGCCGGTGACGGTGAAGACCTTGCCCTCGGTGGTGTCGCGAGTGGTCGCGTACGGGTCTGTAGTGGTCATCAGTTGTACGACCTCCGCGTGTCGGGCGGCGGGATGACGGCGCCCTTGTACTCGACGTCGATGCCGCCGAGCGGGTAGTCCTTGCGCTGCGGGTGACCCGGCCAGTCGTCCGGCATCTGGATCCGGGTCAGCGCCGGGTGACCGTCGAAGATGATGCCGAAGAAGTCCCAGGTCTCCCGCTCGTGCCAGTCGTTGGCCGGGTAGATCGAGACGATCGACGGGATGTGCGGGTCGGAGTCCGGCGCCGATACCTCGAGCCGGATCCGCCGGTTGTGCGTGATCGACAGCAGGTGGTAGACGGCGTGCAGTTCGCGGCCGGTCTCGTTAGGGTAGTGCACCCCGCTGACGCCGGAGCAGAACTCGAACCGCAGCGCCTCGTCGTCGCGAAGGTGCCGGCACACCTCGACCAGGTGCTCCCGGGCGATGTGCAGGGTCAGCTCGGTGCGGTCGACCACGACCTTCTCGATCGCGCCGTCGGCAACCAGGCCGGCCAGCCGATCGGTCGCGCCGTCGTACCAGGAGCCGTACGGCTTCGGCGTACCACCGGGCAGGGCGACCTGGCGGCGCAGGCCGCCGAAGCCGGAGGTGTCACCGGTGCCGCGGACACCGAACATGCCCTCCCGCTGGTCCACCACCTCGGCCGCCGGGGTCTGAGCGTCACCGGCCGCCGACGTCGCCGGCAGGTTCTCGGGTTGCGTGTCGCTCACCGGAGAAGCCCCTTCATCTCGATAGTCGGCGCGGCAGCCAGCGCGGCCACCTCACGCTCCTGCAGCTCCGCCCGCTTGTTCGCGCCGAGCTTGCTGTGCTGGATGTGGTCGTGCAGCTTCAGGAACGCGTCCAGCAGCATCTCCGGCCGCGGCGGGCAGCCGGGCAGGTACATGTCGACCGGCACGACGTGGTCCACGCCCTGCACGATCGCGTAGTTGTTGAACATGCCGCCCGACGATGCGCAGACACCCATCGCCAGCACCCACTTCGGGTTCGGCATCTGGTCGTAGATCTGGCGCAGGACCGGGGCCATCTTCTGGCTCACCCGGCCGGCCACGATCATCAGGTCGGCCTGCCGCGGCGACGCCCGGAAGACCTCCATGCCGAACCGGGCGGCGTCGTAGCGCGGCGCACCGGTCGTCATCATCTCGATCGCGCAGCACGCGAGGCCGAAGGTTGCCGGCCACAACGACGCCTTCCGCATGTAGCCGGAAAGCCCCTCGATCGTGGTCAGCAGGACGCCTGCCGGAAGCTGTTCCTCAACACCCATTGCTCAGTCCCATTCCAAACCGCCGCGGCGCCAGACGTAGGCGTACGCGATGAAGACGGTGACGATGAAGATGACCATCTCGATCAACCCGAACAGCGCCATCTGGTCGAAGGCGACCGCCCACGGGTAGAGGAAGATGATCTCGATGTCGAACACGATGAAGAGCATCGCGGTGATGTAGTACTTCACCGGGAAGCGCCCGCCACCGACCGGCTGCGGGGTCGGCTCGATCCCGCACTCGTAGGAGTCGAGCTTGGCCCGGTTGTAGCGCTTGGGTCCGACCAGCGCGCTCGTCACCAGGGTGCCCGCCACGAAGATCGCCGCGAGCACACCGAGAACGAGGATCGGTACGTAAGGGTGCATCGGTCTCGTGCTCCCTCTCCTTCAGCCGGTGGTCTGTCTGTTTCTGCCTGTTTCGGAACAGCACTGTGTTATCAGTACCGCTGTGGCTCAGCTCACTCGCCCCGCCGGTCAGGCCGCCGGTGCGAGCTTGGTGAGACCGTTGATGATCTTGTCCATCACGTCCCCGTCACGCGGGTCGGTGAGGTTGGCCAGCAACTTCAAGGTGAACTTCATCAGCGTGGTGCGCGGCAGACCGTACTTGGTGCACAGCCGCATCACCTCCGGATTTCCGATCAGCTTCACGAAGATCCGGCCGAGCGTGTAATAACCGCCGTACTCCTGCTTCAGCGCCTTCGGGTACGCCGTCAACGCGCGCTCCCGCTGGTTCGGCTGCCGGCGCAGTGCCTGGGCGGCGACTTCGGCGGCGAACGCCCCGGACTCCATCGCGTACGGGATGCCCTCGCCATTGAACGGGTTGACCATGCCGCCCGCATCACCCAGCAGCATGAGTCCACGGGTGTAGTGCGGCTGCCGGTTGAAGCCCATCGGCAACGCCGCACCACGGATCGGGATGGTCTGGAACTCGTCGCGGAACTGCCACTCCTCCGGCGTGTTCTTCAGCCACTGCTTGAGCAGGTCGGCGTAGTCGACCTTGCCGAAGGCGTCGGAGGTGTTCAGGATGCCGAGGCCGACGTTGACGGTGCCGTCGCCCATCCCGAAGATCCAGCCGTACCCGGGCAGCAGCACCTTCTGGCCCGCTTGCTTCGGGTCGTCGGCCCACAGCTCCAGCCACGACTCAAGGTAGTCGTCGTCGTGGCGGGGGCTGGTGAAGTACGTCCGTACGGCGACACCCATCGGGCGGTCGTCACGCTTGTGCAGGCCCATCGCGATGCTGAGCCGCGACGAGTTGCCGTCGGCGGCCATCACCAGCGGGGCGCGGAACTCGAGATCTGTGCCATCACTGTCGGCGCGGCGTCTGCCCTGCTCGTCGACCGGCTTCGCGGTGACGCCGACGATGAAGCCCTTGTCGTCCAGGATCGGTCCGGAGACGTTGGTCCGCTCGCGCAGCCGCGCCCCGGCCTTCACGGCCTGCCGGGCGAGCATGTCGTCGAAGTCCATCCGGTTGCGGGTCAGGCCGTAGTTCGGGTGGCTGGCCAGATCCGGCCAGTCGAGCTGCAGCACGTGCCCGGCGCCCTGGATACGCAGACCGTAGTTGCGGATCCAGCCGGCCTCTTCGGAGATGTCGATGCCCATGTTGATGATCTGCTTGGTCCCGCGCGGGGTGAGCCCGTCGCCGCAGACCTTCTCCCGCGGGAACGCGGTCTTCTCCAGCAGCAGCACGTCGAGGCCCGCATTGGCCAGGTGGTACGCCGCCGCCGAGCCTGCGGGTCCGGCGCCGACGACGATCACATCGGCGGTCTCCGCCTGCTGCCCGCTCGGCACGCTCTGGCTCATCTCATCCCGGCCTGGAAGTCTGGGGCTTTGTTCACTCGTGAAGGGATTCACGAGGCCTGGTCATCCGACAGTCTAGGACTGCCTGACTCGGACACGAAACCGGCCCTGATCCCCTTGCTGGACACAGATTTACGCACGATTCACCTTGCGTAAATCTGTGTCCGCCGCACTGTGGACCAGTGATCCCGCTGGTCTACTGTCCGGGCTTGACCGCCCGGTGGATGGCCACCAGGCCGCCGGTGAGGTTGCGCCATTGGACCCGGGTCCAGCCGGTGGACTCGATGGTCCGGGCCAGGGGTTCCTGGGCGGGCCAGGCGCGAACGGACTCCGCCAGGTACTCATACGCCTCGGGGTTGGTGGAGACCGCCTTCGCGACTACGGGAACGGCACGCATCATGTACTCCAGGTACGCGACGCGGAACGGCTTCCAGGTCGGGTGCGAGTTCTCCAGTACGACGAGGCGCCCGCCGGGCCGGGTCACCCGGAGCATCTCGCGCAGCGCGACGCCGACGTCGTTCACGTTCCGCAGGGCCCACGAGATCGTCACCACGTCGAACGTGTCGTCGGCGAACGGGAGCTTCAGCGCGTCCCCGGCGATCAGGTCGAGGTCGGGATAGCGGCGCTTGCCGACCCGGAGCATGCCGACCGAGAAGTCGCACGACACCACCTCGGCGCCGGCCTCGCGCAGCTTGATGCTCGACGCACCGGTCCCGGCCGCCAGGTCGAGGATCTTCATCCCCTTCCGCGGCGCGATCTCGGCGAGCGTCGCCGGCCGCCAGTGCAGCTTCTCCAGACCCATCGTCGCCACCGCGTTGGTCCGGTCGTACCCCTCGGCCACGTTGTCGAACATGGCCGCCACGGCATGCGGTTCTTTGCTCAGGTCTGCGCGGGTCACCTGTCTAGTGTCCTGCACGGCCCTCGGTGCGCCATCTCCGGTGTCCAGGTTGGTGCATCGCAAGGCGGAGGAGCGTCCTCGATGCGGGGTTCATCGTGGACGCTCCTCCAACGCAGCGAGGCGCCGGCCTGGGCGCCGGAGATGGTGTGCGGAGGGCGGTGCAGGACGCGAGGTTCATCACGGCCGCAACGGGCGCCGAAATTCGCTGGACATCGGGCAGGCATACGCTTGCATCTCGTGAGTGCATTCTCCAGGGAGCCGGCCATCGTGACCCGGGGCCGGATCGCCAGCGAGGAGTGGGGGCTGTGAGCTTGTCCGATCCGATTGGATCCGGTCGTCTGACCGCACCGCATTTGGTGATCCGCAGCCAGCGCCTCGACGGTGTCGCGGCGCAGCTGATGGATCATCTGCCGACCGAGGGCGGCCTGGCCTGGGTACGGCGGGGCGACGGTCAGGTCGGCTGGGGTGTCGCCGCCCGTCTCGACGTTGCCGGTGGCAACCGCTTCCAGGAGGCGGTCTCCTGGTGGCAGGAGCTGACCGCGGCCGCGGTGGTCCGCGACGAAGTCGGCGTACCGGGGTCGGGGCTGGTCTGCTTCGGATCGTTCGGTTTCACCGACCAGGACCCGAGCCAGCTGGTCGTCCCCGAGGTGATCGTCGGCCGCCGCGGCGGCACCACCTGGGTGACCACGATCTCGCCGGCGAGCTCGATCGCCACATCGCCCGAGCTGGTCACGCACGAGCCCTCCCCGGTGTACGACGTCGCGTTCTCCGACGGCGCGCGCTCCGGCACGGACTGGTCGAGCATCGTCGCGGACGCGGTCCAGCGGATCACCGCCGGCGAGCTCGACAAGGTGGTGCTCGCGCGCGACCTGATCGCGATCGCCGAGCAGCCGATCGACCTGCGCTGGCCGCTGCGCCGGCTCGCATCGGCGTACCCGAACTGCTGGACGTTCTCCGTCGACGGACTGATCGGCGCCACCCCGGAGCTGCTGGTCCGGCGGGAGAAGGGCCTGATCACGTCACGCGTACTGGCCGGGACCATCCGCCGTACGGGTGACGACGCGCACGACCTGGCCCTGGCCGCGTCGCTGGCGCGATCGAGCAAGGACCTGGAGGAGCACGAGTACGCGGTCCGCTCGGTGGCGGAAGCTCTGAAGCCACACTGCACGTCGATGAACGTGCCCGAGACGCCGTTCGTGCTGCACCTGCCGAACGTGATGCATCTGGCCACCGATGTCGCCGGCGTCGCCAACAACGGCGCCTCCGCCCTCGGCCTGGCCGCCGCACTGCACCCGTCAGCGGCGATCTGCGGTACGCCGACCGACGTGGCGCGGTCGTTGATCGGTGAGATCGAGGGGATGCGGCGCGGCCGCTTCAGCGGACCGGTCGGATGGATGGACGCGGCCGGCGACGGCGAGTGGTGCATCGCGCTGCGCTGCGGGCAGGCCGACCCGGACGACCCACGCCGGATGCGGCTGTTCGCCGGCGCGGGCATCGTGGCCGGGTCCGATCCGGTCGCCGAACTGGCCGAGACGAACGCCAAACTGGTTCCGATGAGAGACGCTCTGGGAGACTGACTGTGAAGCTGACGAAGTTCGCACACGCTTGCGTCCGTTTGGAGAAGGACGGGAAGACGCTGCTCGTCGACCCGGGATCGTTCAGTGAGGACGCGGCGTTCGAGAAGGCCGACGCGATCCTGGTGACGCACGAGCACCAGGACCATCTCGACATCGAGCGGGTCGCCGCGCTCGACGTACCCGTCTACACGAACGCCGGTGTCGCGGCGCAGCTGACCGCACTGGGCGACAAGGTGCACGTGGTGGCCGGTGGCCAGTCCTTCGAGGCGGCCGGGTTCTCGGTCAGTGCCTATGGCAAGGACCACGCGGTCATCCTGCCGGAATGGGGCGTGCCCTGCGAGAACATCGGCTTCCTGATCGACGACGCCGTCTACCACCCGGGCGACTCGTTCACCCAGCCGGACCGGGCCGTGCACACCAACCTGGTGCCGATCTCCGGTCCGTGGTTCGCACTGCCGCCGGCCGTCGACTACGCCCGCGCGGTCAAGGCCGAGCAGCTCGTCGGCATCCACGACGGCCTGCTCAGCCAGATCGGCCTCAGCATGATGCCCCGCTTCCTCAACTCCGACGACCGTCCCTACAAGGCCCTCGCCCCCGGCGACACCCTAGACATCAACTGACCCTGAACAGCCGCTACTCGGCAGGGTTCGGGAAGGGCCAGCGGCGTCCGATCGCGACATGGAGGATGGTCGCGGTGGCGAGGGCGTTGAGGGCGGCGTGGCCGACCCAGTCGTCGGCGGTCCTGGGCGTCAGGTGCATGGCCCTGTTCGCGATTGCCTGCAAGGTGATCGCCAACAGGGCCGCCAAGGCGAGTATGGCCAGCAGGAGGGCAGCGCGTTCGACGGCGGGACTGAGATTGCCGAGCCAGTCCTCGAACAGCATGCCGAACAACAGGCCGGCGGCGATGAAGCAGCCACTGAGCGCGGTGATGCGCGCAGGAGTCAATCCCAGCAGTTCACGCAGGACGAGGTAGCTGACGATCCCGCCGCCGATCACCGTGACGTGGGCGATGGTGAGGCGAGCCGCTCGACTCGCGACAGTCGCGAACGGCCAACCGCGCCAGACGACGAAGAAGAGCACCTGCCAGGCGCCGATCAGGACCAGTGTCGCGCCGAGTACGGCGCCTGGCACCGGGCCGTCCCGCGCGATCACGTCCGACCCGGGGGGCGACTCGATCTCTACGACGGTCAGGTAGCCGACGATCGCGACGGCCCAGGCGATCGCGACCGCGATCGGACCGGCGACCAGCGGGTCGAGGCGTCGCAGCGGCCACCCCTCACCGACGAGCGTGATCTGGAGCGTGACGACGAACGCCAGCCCGGCGAGCGGCATCGTCGCCGGAAACGTCGGTACGTGGCCCGGACCGGGCGTGAGATCGAACAGGGCCGCGGGATCGAGACGACCGGCCAGGGCCTGACCTGCAGCGGTCAGGACGATCGCGCCCGCAATGATCAGTACGGTGTCGGCCCAGCCGGACCAGCTACTTCGCAGCCGGGTGCCCGGCCAGTCCTCCCACCAGAACGCGATCATCACGACGAGCGGCAGGGAGAACGTCACCAGCGGTGCGAGGACGCGAATCGACCCTTCGCCGCCGGCACCGATCGCCAGCGCCACCGCGACCGGGACGACGAGCAGCAGGCCGAGCAGCCCGAGTGCGGGCTGCCGGGACGATCGCGAGCCGGTACTGCGTGGTTGCGAGAGCGGCGGTCGTTCCGGGAGCCGGGAGCGGCCGGCGGGCGAGGGGGAACCCGCCGGCCCGACAGTGTTCATCTCCCGGCGTCGGCCGGATCCATCACGAGCTCCGGCGCCATCGGCAGGCTGCGGATCCGTCGGCCGGTCGCGTGGAAGACCGCGTTCGCGATAGCGGCCGCGACACCGACCTGACCGATCTCGCCCACGCCCTTGGCGCCGAGCGGGCCGACCAGTTCGTCGTCCACGTCGACGAAGTCGACGCGAACCTCGGGGGCGTCGGCGTTGACCGGCACGAGGTACTCCGCCAGGTTCGTCTCCGCCCACCGCCCGTAGCGGGGATCCATGTGGTTGCCCTCCAGAAGCGCCTGGCTCATCCCCCACAGCATGCCGCCCATCAACTGGCTGTGGGCCAGCAGCGGGTTGAGCACTCGCCCGGGCGCGAACGCGCCGTTCAGCCGGCGCACGCGGACCAGGCCGAGCTCGGGATCGACCGCGACCTCGGCGAACTGCGCGCCGAACGTGAGCAGCCCGTGCGGCGTGTCCAGGGGTGGCGGCCGCCACGCGCCGAGCGCCTCGGCGTCGGACAGGTGATTGCGCGACAGCAGCTCACGGTACGTGTCGACCGCGCCCGGGCGTTCGGCCGACGTCAGGTGTCCGTCCGCCACTTTCACCGAGCCTGCTCCGGCTCCGTGCAGGGGCGACTGTTCATCGCCGACCGCCAAGGCGATCAGCTGCTCGCGCAGCGCCGTACCCGCTGCGTGGACGGCGGAGCTGACCATGCCGGCACCGGCCGAGCCGACGGCCGCCGTACTGTTCGGCAGGTCGCTGTCGCCGGCCTGGAACTCCATGTCGCGCAGGGCGACGCCGAGGGCGTCGGCGCCGACCTGCGTGGCCATGGTGAGGACGCCGGTGCCGAACTCCTGCGTCGAGGTCTGCACGATCGCGCTGCCGTCGGCGAAGATCCGGGCCCGCGCCCGCTGCGGTGGCATGAAGAACGCGATCGGGTACGCCGCGGCCGATACCCCGGTGCCGACCAGCCACTCGCTGTCGCGGGTCGTCCGTGGCGCGGGGTTCCGTCCGGACCACCCGAACCGCTCGGCGCCGAGGCGAAGACACTCCACCAGCCCGTCGCTGGACCAAGGATTGCCGAACGGATCGACCGGCGTGTGGTTGCGCAGCCTCAGCTCGACCGGATCGATGGCCAGCTGGTAGGCGAGCTCGTCCATCGCCGTCTCGAGGGTGAACACGCCGAGCGACTCGCCCGGGCCGCGGGTGAACGTGGGCGTCATCGTGTTGCCCCTGATCAGCCGGTGGATGCCGAGGAAGTTCTGGCAGCCGTAGAGCTGCGACGAGACCCCGGTGGCCGGCTCGGCCCAGTCGTCGAACGGCGAGGTGATCGACAGCTTCTCGTGCCGGATCGCGGTCAGCCGCCCGTCCCGCGCGGCACCCAGCGTGATCCGCTGCTCCTGCTCCTCACGGTGCCCGTTGGAGGTGAACATCTGCGGCCGGGTGAGCATCAGCTTCACCGGCCGGCCGACGTACCGCGCGGCCATCGCGGTGAGCGTCACGTTCGGCCACACCATCGCCTTGGCGCCGAAGCCGCCGCCGACGAACCGGGTGATCACCCGGACGCGGGAGATCGGCAGACCGAGTAGGAGGGCCACGGTCTGCTGGGTCGCGCGGATGCCCTGGGTCGACTCGTACAGCGTCAGGTTGCCGCCGTCCCAGGTGGCCACCGTCGACGGGGCCTCGATCGGATTGTGATGGTTGGCCGCCATCGTGTAGGCGACCTCGACCCGCACGTCAGCTGCGGCCAGGCCGGCCTCGACATCGCCACGCTCGTTGCGTGCCGGCATCAGGCCGCCGAAGAGCCGCTCCGCTTCGTACGCCTGGTCGCGGCCCTCGTCGATCGTGGTGATCGACTTGGTCGGCTGGTACGAGATCCGCACCAACGACGCCGCGTGGTGCGCCTGTTCGTACTCCTCCGCGACCACGAGCGCGACGGGCTGTCCGGCGTACTGGACGACGTCGTCCTGCATCGGGAAGAAGCTCTCGCCCGGAGCGGGGCCGCCGACCAGCGACGGCAACAGGTGAGGCTCGGCTGCGATCTTCGGCAGATCCTCCGTGGTGAGTACGGCCAGCACGCCCTCAGCGGCGCGCGCGCCGTCGGCGTCGATCGCCGTCACCCGTCCGCTGGCGATGGTCGCCCCGACCACAGCCAGATAGGTCATGCCGGGCAGGCTGATCTCGGCGGAGTACCGCGCCGCGCCGGTGACCTTGGCCGGGCCGTCCACCCGGGTGACCGGCGTACCGACGGCACTCATGACTGGCTCCTGTTGAGGCTGTGGACGAGACCGCGCACCATCGCCCGCTGGGCGAGCTCGACCTTGAACGCGTTGTGCTCCCGTACGACGGCCTCCGCCAGCTCGACCGCGGCGGCGTGCCGGAACGACGTCTCGTTCGCCGGGCTTCCGACGAGGGCAGCCTCGGCCCGGCGCGCCCGCCAGGGCTTGGTACCGACACCGCCGATGGCGATCCGCACGCCCGCGACCCGGTTGTCCTCCACCTCGATCGCGGCCGCGACCGATACCAAGGCGAACTCGTACGACTGCCGGTCGCGGAACTTGAGATAGATGGAGCCGCGGGCGATCGGCGCTCCGGGTACGTCGATCCCGACGATCAGCTCGCCCGCAGCGATCGGATGCTCGAGCTCGGGCGTGTCGCCGGGAAGCAGGAAGAAGTCGTCGAACGGGATCGTGCGCTCGCCGCCCGGCCCGACCGTCCGGATGACGGCGTCGAACGCCACCAGCGCGACGGCGACATCGGACGGATGCGTGGCGATGCAGTGCTCACTGGTGCCGAGGATCGCGTGGCCGCGGTTGAGCCCGTCGAGCGCCGCGCAGCCGGACCCCGGCTCGCGCTTGTTGCAGGGCGAGACGCCGTCGCGCAGGTAGGCACACCGGGTGCGCTGACGGAGATTGCCCCCCATCGACGCCATGTTGCGCAGTTGCTCCGAGGCGCCCAGCAGCAAGGCGCGGGAGATCGCCGGGTAACGCTGGACGACACCCGGCGTACGGGCGACGTCGCTCATGCGTGCGAGGGCACCGATGCGCAAGCCGCCGTCGGGCAGGTCCTCGACTCCGCGCAGTGGCAGCTCGTTGATGTCCACGAGGTGCTCGGAGTGGGAGAGGCCGGCCCGGATCAGGTCCACCTCGGTGGTTCCGCCCGCGAGGAACGCGCTCGCCGGGTTCGCGGACGCCAGCGCGATCGCGTGCTGCACATTCGCGGCCCGGCTGTAGGTCAGGGGCCTCATGACGTTCCTCCCGCCGCGTCGCGGACATGCCGGATGGCCGCCCGGATGTTCGGATAGGCCGCACACCGGCAGATGTTGCCGCTCATGAACTCACCGATGTCGTCGTCGGTGCCGGCGTTGCCCTCTTCGATCACCTTGATCGCCGACATGATCTGGCCGGACGTGCAGTAGCCGCACTGGAAGGCGTCGTACTCGATGAACGCTCGCTGCATCGGATGCAGCTGGTCACCGTCGGCGAGCCCCTCGATCGTGACGATCTCGTGCCCCGAGGCGGCGA
This sequence comes from Kribbella sp. NPDC026596, assembly GCF_040638415.1. Lineage (NCBI taxonomy): Bacteria > Bacillati > Actinomycetota > Actinomycetes > Propionibacteriales > Kribbellaceae > Kribbella > Kribbella sp. NPDC026596. The sequence continues at coordinate 69,141 of NZ_JBEZYF010000002.1, forward strand.
CCGCCAGCGTCAGGCAGGCGAGCACCCGGCGGCCGTCGATCCACACCGTGCACGACCCGCACGTCCCTTGGTCGCAGCCCTTCTTGCTACCTGTCAGATCCAGGTGCTCACGCAACGCGTCCAGCAGGCTGACGCGCGGCTCGAGTACGACGACGTGCTGTCGCCCGTTGATCCGCAGCGGCACCGGGACCGTCGTCACTGCTTCTTCCACACTCGTCATGGCGCGCAGTACCTCCGTGCTGGTGGTCAGCCGAAGTCTCCTCGCGTGTACCGCGGTTCGTATCCGTGAGTCCCGGGGCCGGATTACCGGGCCCGGGGCAATGGTCCCAGGGATCGAACCGGGTAAATTTCAGACCATGCTGGTTGATCGGCTGGTTGATCGGTACGCCGAGCGCCGGCAGCTCGACGACCTCCTCGGTCACGTCCGGAGCGGCCTGAGCCAGGCCCTGGTGATCCGCGGGGAGGCGGGGATCGGCAAGTCGGCCTTGCTGGAATACCTGGTGACCGAGGCGTCCGGCTGCCGGGTCATCCGCGCGGCGGGCGTCCAGGCCGAATCCGAACTCGCCTTCGCCGGCCTTCACCAGCTGTGCTCACCACTGCTGCACCGGCTCGACCACATTCCGTCCCCACAAGGTGACGCGCTCGGCACCGCCTTCGGCCTTCGGACCGGTCCCCCACCGGACCGCTTCCTGGTCGGCCTGGCCGTCCTCAGCCTGGTGGCCGACGCCGCTGCCGAAGAACCACTGCTCTGCACTGTCGACGACGCGCAATGGCTCGACGACACCTCCGCACGAACTCTCACGTTCGTGGCCCGCCGGCTGATGGCCGAATCCGTCGCCATCGTCTTCGCCCTCCGCGACTCGGCCGACGACGAGCCCTTCTCCGGCATGCCCCGGCTCGACGTCGGCGGCCTCCCGCCAGAACACGCACGAGAGCTCCTCAGCGCGGCGATCCCCGGACCCATCGACGAACGGGTCCGCGACCGCATCCTCGCCGAGACGCGCGGAAACCCACTCGCACTGCTGGAGCTGCCCCAGGACCTCAGCTACGCCGAACTCGCCGGTGGCTTCGGCCTGCCCGACGCACAGCAACTCACCCATCGGATCGAGGACACGTTCCAGCGCCGACTCGCGCCGTTGCCGTCCGACACCCGCCGACTGCTCCTCGTCGCCGCGGTCGAACCGGCCGGCGACGCGGCCCTGGTACGTCGTGCCGCGCAACAACTGGGCATCGCCGTCGACACGGTCGATCCAGCGCAGTTCGCCGGTCTGGTGCGGTTCCACGAGCGGGTCACTTTCCGGCATCCGCTGGTGCGCTCGGCGATCCATCGGGAGGCGACGCCGGAGGAACGCTGGGAGGCGCACCGCGCGCTGGCAGACGTCACCGATCCGGCGCGCGACGCCGACCGCCGCGTCTGGCACCTCGCCCACGCGGCGAGTGGCCCCGACGACGCCGTCGCCGCGGAACTGGAACAGTCCGCAGACCGCGCCCAGGCCCGCGGCGGCTTGGCCGCGGCCGCCGCGTTCCTCGAACGCTCCGCACAGCTGACCCTCGATCCGGCGCAGCAGGCGACCCGGGCGCTGGCGGCGGCGCGAACCAAGAGCCAGGCCGGGGCGTTCGATGCGGCGCTGAACCTGTTGGTGATGGCGGAGGCCGGACCACTCAGCGAACTGCAACAGGCTCGCGTCGACCTCCTGCGCGCGCAGGTCGCCTTCGCCACCAACCGGGGCCGGGACGCCGCGCCGCTGCTGCTCAACGCCGCGAAGCGCCTCGAGCCGATCGACACCGCGCTGTCCCGGGAGACGTACCTGGACGCACTGACGGCTGCCATGTTCGCGGACCGGCTGGCCGATCCGGAGGGGAACTCGCTGGCCGTGGCGCGCGCCGCCAGTGCGACGCCCCGGCCGCAAGAGCCCACCTCGCCGGATCTCCTCCTGGCCGGCCTGGCCGCCAACTTCACCGAGGGCTACGCAGCCGGTGTCCCGCTGTTGCGGCGAGCAGTGACCTCGTTCGGCGAAGGCATGTCCGCCGCGGAGGAGCTGCGCTGGTCCTGGCTGGCCTGCGTCGCGGCCTTGCATCTGTGGGCCGACGAGTGCTGGGACGGTCTGTCCGCCCGCTACCTCGAGCTCGCCCGCACGACCGGCGCCTTGAGTGAGCTACCGCTCGCGCTGAGCATGCGCGCCTATCTGCTGCTGTTCGCCGGCGAGCTCGGCGCCGCGGGAGCACTCGTCGACGAGATCCAGACCGTGACCGAGGCGACCGGAAGCAATCCGGCGCCGTACGCCGCGCTCGCCGTTGCCGCTCTGCGCGGTGAGCGCGCCGAGGCGTCCACCCGGATCGAAGCCACCATCGCGGACGTGACCCACCGGGGCGAGGGTATCGGGGTCGTCGTCGCCGAACGGGCGAACGCGGTGCTCAACAACGGCCTCGGCCGCTACCGCGAGGCGATGGCAGCCGCGCACCGCGCACTCGGCCGGGTGAACGCTCCCGAGGTGCGGACCCCGGGCGCGGTGAACTGGGCCGCGACCGAGTTCGTCGAGGCGGCCGTACGCAGCGGGAAGAGCGCGGCGGCGAGGGAAACCCTGGGCTGGATCACCGCGATGACCAGCGCGAGCGGTACCGACTGGGCACTCGGGATCGAGGCCCGCTCGCGCGCGCTGGTCAGCGACGACCGGACGGCCGAACCCCTTTACCGCGAAGCGATCGACCGGCTCGCCAAGACCCGCGTCCGCACGGACGTCGCCCGTGCCGTCCTTCTGTACGGCGAATGGCTCCGGAGGCGACGCCGCCGCCACGACGCCCGCGAACAACTCCACACCGCCCACGACCTGTTCACCGAGATGGGAGCCGAAGCCTTCGCCGAACGCGCCCGCCGGGAACTCCTCGCCACCGGCGAAACCGCCCGCAAACGCACTCCCGCCACCGCCAACCAACTCACCGCCCGCGAGAGCCAGATCGCCCGCCTGGCCGGGGACGGGTGCTCCAACCCCGAGATCGGCAGCAGGCTGTTCCTCAGCCCACGCACCGTCGAGTACCACCTCGGCAACATCTACACCAAGCTCGGCATCACTTCTCGCCACGGACTCATGCGGTGAACTCGACGTCGACGAAGTCGGCCACCGGGCGGTAGCCGGCCTGGTGGTAGATCTTGTTCGAGGTCGGGTTGGCGAGGTCGGTGTAGAGGCAGGCTTGGTTGCCTTGCGCAAGGATCTCGGCGGATACGTGACTGGTCAGGGCGCCGGCGTACCCATGCCGGCGCCGCTCGGGCGGCGTGTAGACCGGGCCGACCCGGCAGACGCCGAAGATCGGGAGGTGGTAGCCGACCATGCTCACCGGCTCGCCGTCGACCTCCCAGATCCACATGGTCTGCTGCCGCAACTGCCGCTCGGCCCACTCCCGGTAGCCGGTCCGCAGCTCCTCCGCGAAACCGTCGTGGCCCCAGGTGCTGACCAGGTCGACCTCATCCGCGTTCATCGGCCGTGGCCCGCCCGCGTCCGCCGGGAGCGACGTGAGCGTGCCGAGCTTGTGCAGCCGGGTGCCCTTGGTCTCCGTCGCCTGGCCGCCGCGCCGCTCACACCACCGCTCCGCGAAGGCCTTGGCAGCCGGCTGATCACCCGCGACACCCGTGAGCTCCGGCAGCACGTCTGCGTACGCGTCGGCCACCGGCTCCGCGAGCTCGGGCCGCAGCGCACCGAGGTAGACACCGCGCCCCGGCGTCCGCATCGCCACCCCGACCACGCCCCCGTCATGGACCGAGACGAAGTACGACGGCCTGTCCTCGGCGCGGGCGGTCCCGTTCGCACGCTCGTGGACGTTACTCATGATGATCGTGTGCAGCACCGGATCCTGTTGCAGGAAAGGAAACACCGTCTGCTCGAAGGCTCTCGGGTCGCTCGTCACACGCACGTCCATGGCTCCGGAGAGTACGCCTCCACGCTCACCGAGTCGCCCGGATTTACACTGCGAGCATGTCCACCACGCGGTTGCTGCTGCTCGGGGTCGTGCGGATCTTCCAGCCGGCGTACGGGTACCAGTTGCGTCGTGAGCTGCTCACGTGGAACGTTCAGGACTGGGCGAACATCAACCCGGGCTCGATCTACACCGGGCTGCGGACGCTGGCCAAGCACGGGTACCTGCAGGAGATCGAGCAGGACGGCCCGCACCGGCCCGGGCGTACGTCGTACAAGCTGACGGCCGACGGCGAGACGGAGTACTTCTCGCTGCTGCGGGAGATCCTGTGGACCGTGGACGGCTTCCACCCCGACCGGATGGGGGCCGCGCTGGCGTTCATGTGGTCGCTGCGGCGCGACGAGGTGCTCGCCGCGCTCGAGGCGCGCATCGTCCAACTCGAGCAACGCCAGAAGGCCGAGCCGTTCAGCGAGCGCCAGATCCTGGAAGACCCCGGTACGCCGAACCACGTGATCGAGATGTTCCGCATCACCACCGCCCGCGACAACGGCGAACTCGACTGGACCCGCTCCTTCCACCAGCGCATCCAAGACGGCGCCTACGCCTTCGCCGGCGAACCCGACGACTGGACCCCCGCCCCCGACCTGATCACCCACTGGGACGAAACCCCCAAACCACCCACCGACTGATGCTCGGGCTGTCCCCACGCGTGCTACGCAGCCACTCCTTCGTCGCGCCCGCTACGCGCGCTGCCCACCCACCCTCCGGCTCATCGCCGGCTGGTCCCTTGCCGGCTACCGCCGGCGTTTTGCGGGGCTATCGCTCGCGATCTCGGGGCTGCCGCCCCGCGTGTGGCCGGCTGACGCTCGGCGTTCTGCGGCCTCATCGGCCGCGGTTTCGGGCTCATCGCCCGCGTGCTGCGTGCTCCTTCGTCGCGCGCGGTCGACTGCGTGGCTACCGTCTACCCACGAGACAAACCCCGTCCGGGACAACCGAGCTAAGCCGGCCAGCCGTGATTCGTGGATCGCGGTTCACGACACGCCGTCGATCCGCGCTCGGATCCACGACTCGGCGCCAGGCCTCCCCGAGCGGACGGACCTCCATGCACGACTCGCCGATCGGCCGGCGCTGGTGAGCCGGCCTGGGTGTCAACCGTGGCGTCGATGGAGCAGTTCGCGTGTGTATCCCCGGCGACTTCACGGGCGCCCCCTCCTCCAGCAAGCGCCGGCCAAGCCGTCGATCGCGGGCGACAGCCCCGCAAACCGCAGGCGGCAGCCTGCAAGATGCGTTGGGCGGCCGGGCAGCGCACGTAGCGGACGCGACGAAGGAGTGGCCGCGTAGCACGCGTGGGAAGGTCTCTGGCCCCACATTTAATCAACATTGACTATTCAAGGTTGATTTATGACACTGGCGGGATGATGATCGAAGCTCGCGGGCTTGTCCGCACCTTCAAGACCAAGCGCGGGCCGGTGCAGGCCGTGCAGGGGGTTGACCTTGATGTCGCCGACGGAGAGATCGTCGGCTTTCTCGGGCCGAACGGGGCCGGCAAGACCACCACGCTGCGGATGCTGGCGACCCTGATCACGCCGACCAGCGGCACCGCGACAGTGGCCGGGTGCGACCTGGCCAAGGATCCGGTCGGCGTCCGCCGCGGCATCGGCTACGTGCCGCAGAGCGGGTCGACCCTGCCGGAGGCCGTCGCCGGTGACGAGGTCGTCGACCACGCCCGGCTGTACGGCGTACCGAAGGCCAAGGCGGCCGCGGACGGGCAGCGCCTGTTCGAGGAACTCGACCTGCCCGGCCTGTGGAAGCGGCAGTGCAAGACCCTGTCCGGCGGCCAGCGGCGCCGCCTCGACATCGTGATGGGCCTGATCCACGACCCGAAGCTGATCTTCCTGGACGAGCCGACCACCGGCCTCGACCCGCAGGCGCGGGCGAACCTGTGGGAGCACATCCGCGGCCTCCGCGACCGCGGCGCGACGATCTTCCTCACCACCCACTACCTGGACGAGGCGGACGCGCTCTGCGACCGGATCCTGGTCATCGACCACGGCAAGATCGTTGCCTCCGGCACCCCGGAGACCCTGAAGCAGCAGGTCTCCGGAGACGCGGTCCGGCTCAGCCTGGCCGACGCCACCGAGGCTCCCGCGGTGAGCAAGATCGCGGCTGAGCTCCCCGGCGCGGTCGAGGTCGAGACCGATGGCGACGTGGTCGGCTTCCGCATCCCGAAGGGTGGTTCGGTGCTGCCCGGTCTGCTCCGCTCGATCGATGCCCAGGGCATCGAACTGCACGGAGTCGAGGTGCACCGCCCGACCCTGGACGACGTGTTCCTGACCATGACCGGCCGGTCCCTGCGCGACGAGGACGCCACCACACCCGCAGCCGACGAGGAAGCCGAGAAGGAGGCCGTGGCATGACCGCGCAGACCCTGACCCGACTCCACTACCCCGGTAACGTGTTCCGGGAGACCTGGATCGTGTTCCACCGGGCGATGCGGCTGTCGCTGCGCAACCCGATGTGGTCGATCCTGATGCTCAGCCAGCCACTGCTGTACCTGTTCCTGTTCGGCCCGCTGCTGAAGCCGATCACCGCACAGATCAGCCAGGGCGCGACCACGAACGCCTACCAGGTGTTCATCCCCGGCCTGATCGTCCAGCTCGGCATGTTCGGCGCGATGTTCGTCGGCTTCGGCCTGATCGCCGAGTACCGGGCCGGCGTGATCGAGGCCGACCGGGTCACCCCGGCGTCCCGGATCGCTCTGATGGCAGGGCGAGTACTGCGCGATGTCGTCGTACTCGTGGTCCAGTCGATCCTGCTGCTGCTCGCCGCGCTCCCGCTGGGACTGCGCGCTCCGTGGGGCGGCGTACTGCTGTCGCTGGTGATCGTCGCCTTGCTCGGCGCCACGTTCGCCTCGTTGTCGTACTCGGTCGCGCTCATCACCAAGAGCGAGGACGCACTGGCCCCGCTGCTGAACGGGATCGCCATGCCGTTGCTGCTGCTGTCCGGCATCCTGCTGCCGATGCAGATCGGCCCGACCTGGCTGCAGCGCCTGTCCGACATCAGTCCACTCAAGCACGTCGTCAACGGCGTACGGGCGCTGTTCCGCGGCGACATCGGCAGCAGTGCGTCGCTGTGGGGGCTGTTCTGGGTGGTACTGCTGACGGTTATCGGCCTGGCGGTCGGCGCCCGCACCTTCCGCAAGGAATCCGCCTGACGCAAGCCGTTGTTCATCGGGAGGTCGCACAGCAGGCCTAGCGTCCTGCTGTGCGCTCGCCGATGGTCCGTGGGGTTGTCGGCTCCGTCGTAGTTGCCGTGGCGAGCCTGGTGACGTCGGTGGTGCCGCCGTCCTCATGGGTTGCCACACTGCCGATCACCGGTGCTCTGCGGCACTCGTTGCCCGGCCGGATGGTCGGGCTCACGTTCATGGTGGCCGGGCTCGGGCTGATGGCCTGGGCCTGGCTGACCGTGGGCCGCCAGGTGATGGCCGGACTCCGGCCTCCCCTGCTGCGGATGGCGGCGTACTGGAGCGCACCGCTGCTCCTGATCCCACCACTGTTCAGCCGCGACGCATGGAGCTACGCGGCGCAGGGCGCACTCGTGGCCGAGGGCTACAACCCGTACGACGTCGGCCCCGGCGTACTGACTGGCCACATCGTCGAAGCGGTCGACCCGATGTGGATGCAGACACCTGCGCCGTACGGTCCACTGCCACTCGCGTACGGCGGTCTGGTCGCACACCTCACCATGGACCCGTACGTCCTGATGCTGGCCCACCGACTGCTCGCCGTACTGGGCATAGTGCTGATCGCCTGGGCCGTACCGCGGCTCGCGACCGCATGCCGGGTGGATCCGGTCTTCGCGACCTGGCTGGTGGTGCTGAACCCGATGCTGATCACGCATGGCATCGGCGCGGCGCACAACGACGTACTGATGCTCGGACTGGCCTGCAGCGCGTTCGCCCTGGCCCTCACCGGCCGTTGGGGTACGGCGGCAGTCGTCGCAGGTGCTGCGGCTGCGGTGAAGCTGCCTGGTGGACTCGTGGTGATCGCCATCGCCGCAGTGATGAGCCCACTGGCCGGACGGGCGTTGCGGTTCGCCAGTCTGGTCATCGCTGGTGCGGTCTCGGTGCTCACCCTGGTCACCATCGGCGAACTGACCGGCGTGGGTTCCGGATGGCTGAGTGCCCTCGACGTACCCGGACTGGTCCGTTCGCCGTTCTCGATCGCGAACCTGATCGGCATGGCGGCGTGCGGCGTACTCGGGTGGTTGGGCGAGGACACCGCCGCCCAGCAGGCGCTACAGATCGTCCGGCTGGTCGGGATGGTCATCGCCGTCAGCTTGATCGCAGTGCTGAGTCTGCGGTCGTCGATCCACCATGCGGCGCGGGCGGTCGGCATCGCCTTGCTGGCTGTGGTCCTCCTCGGGCCGACCGCGCACGACTGGTACTTCCTGTGGTGTCTACCGTTCCTTGCCGTCGCTCGACCCGGCCGGCGACTGATCACCACGATCACGGCAGTGAGCCTCATCTTCACCATCGCAGCGCCACTCAACTCGTCACTGCGCGGTGCGACGATTCCGATCCTCACCACGACCGCCCTGGTCATCGCTTCGGTCCTGCCGCTGCTCAACCACCTGCGCACCTTGCACCCAGCACGAAAGGCAGCTGTGCCGGTTACGACTGTCTGAGGCCAGCCAGCAGCGCCTCGTTCAGCGGCCGGTGATCAGTGCGCGAGACGCGAGCCTCCACCACGTCCAGTCCGGCGACGGTCGGCGCCAACGCGGCCCGGAGAGCGTCCGGCGTTTCCACCAGCTGGTACGGCGTATTCGTGGCGGCGCAGAGGGCGGCGAGGTCCACGTTGTGCGGCGTACCGAAGACGCGCTCGAAGTGCGTGGCGTGGGTCGGGTCGCCCTGCTCGAGGGTGGAGAAGATGCCGCCGCCGTTGTCGTTGACGACGATGATGCGCAGGTCGGGCCGCGCCTCGTCCGGACCGATCACGAGGCCGTTGGCGTCGTGCAGGAAGGCCAGGTCGCCGATCAGCGCGTAGGTCGGGCCGGCGTTCGCCAGCGCCGCGCCGACCGCGGTCGAGATGGTGCCGTCGATCCCGGCCAGGCCGCGGTTGGCGATGGTCCGGATCGGGACGACCGGGGCGAGGTCGAGGTCGCGGACCGGGTTCGAGGACGCGATCACGAGCATGCCGTCGGCACCGGCCGCCTCGCCGACGATCGCCGCGACGCGCGGCCCGCTCAGGCTGTCGGCGAGGACCTTGTCGATCGCCGGCCGGGCCGACTGGTCCGCCTGCTGCCACCTGTCCAGCCAGTCGGTTGCATCGGCGTCGGTGACCTCGAGACCGGTCACTACGGAGGCCGCCCGGCGCGCCGGATCCGGCCACAGCCCGGTCGGCGAGACCACGATCACCTCGACGTCCGGCCGCGCCAGCAGCTTGGAGATCGGCCGCGACAAGGTCGGGTGCCCGAACACCAGCACCCGCTCGATCTCGTCCGCCAAAGAACTTGCCTGCAGCAACAGTCGGTACGCCGAGATCACCGACGGACCGGTCCGGGCCCGGCTGGACGGCTCCGCGAACAACGGCCACTGGCCGGCCTCGGCCACCAGCCGCGCGGCCTGCGACGCTCCATCGCCCGCGACGACCACGGTCTTCGGTCCCGGTGCCACAGCCGACGGCTGCCCTGCTGCCGCGTGCACAGCGGTCCACGGCCCAGTACTGCGTCCACCCAGCGGCTCTGGCCACTCAGGACCGTCGGTAGGTACGAGCGGCTCCGACAACGGGCAGTTGAGTTGCACCGGTCCCGGATCGGCAGACCGTGCACCCGTGGCGTTGGCCACGGCCCGTGCGACCTGTGAGCGCCAGTACGCAACCTGGCCGATCTCGCGCACCGGCGTACCCATCTCGTGGAACAGCCGGACGGCGGAGCCGAACACCTTGATCTGGTCCGTGGTCTGGTTGGCACCGCTGCCCCGCAACGCCGGCGGTCGGTCGGCACTGAGGACGATCAACGGCAGTCCGCTGTGCGACGCCTCCAAGACAGCCGGGTGCAGGTTGGCCACCGCCGTACCGGAGGTAGTCACCACCGGCACCGGCAGTCCGGTTCCCCGGATCAATCCGATCGCCAGGAATCCCGCCGTACGCTCGTCGATCCGGACGTGCAGCCGCAGTCGGCCGTCTCGGTCCGCCGCGGCGAGTGCCAGCGCGAGTGGGGCGCTGCGGGAGCCCGGGGCCACTACGGCCTCGCGGACACCGCACCGGATCAGTTCGTCGACCACTACCGTCGCGAACGCCGTGGACGGGTTCATCCGGCACTCCTCTTCTGTACTCGCGCCATACGCTCTTCCCACATCGCAGTCCTGGTCTCGTCCGCCCGAGCCGCGTCCAGCAACTTGGGATCCGGCTCCACGCGCCGCACTGGCAGGAAACCGTCGACGGGCAGCAGCGGTTCCGCGACGACCTCTTGCGTGAACATCGACACCGTGGCCAGACCGCAGGCGTACGGCAGCTCCGGCAGGGCGGCGGCCAGGGCGACTCCGGCAGCGATGCCCACGGAGGTCTCCAGCGCAGACGACACCACGACGGGCAGTCCGATTCGCTCTGCGATCTCCAGGCACGCTCGGACTCCACCGATCGGCTGCACCTTTAGTACGGCGATGTCCGCGGCCTCGAGCTTCTTGACCAGGTATGGATCCTCGGCCCGCCGAATCGACTCGTCGGCAGCTACCGGTACGTCGATGCGCCGGCGTACCTCGGCCAAGTCCTCAACAGTTGCTGTCGGCTGCTCGACGTACTCCAACTCGAACCGGCGCAACGCCTTCACACTCTTCACAGCCTGATCGACTGTCCACGCACCATTGGCGTCGATGCGCACCCGACCAGGACCGATCGCATCCCGGACCGCCTCCACCCGCGCGACGTCCTCCGCCAGCGTCTGGCCGGGCTCAGCCACCTTCACCTTCGCCGTACCGCACCCTGACGCTCTGACGATCTCCGCTGCCTCCTCGGGACCGACCGCGGGCACTGTGCAGTTGACGGGTACGACGTCCCTGACAGGCGCCGGCCAACCAACCTCGGCAGCTTCACGGGCAGCCCGCAGCCAGGACACACAGGTCGCGTCGTCGTAGTCCAGGAACGGGCTCCACTCCGCCCAGCCCGCCGGTCCCTCGAAGAGCATGCCTTCGCGCACGGTGATCCCACGGAACTTGTTCTTCAGGCCGATCGAGTACGTGATCACCGCGCGCCCTCCAGCAGCGCCTGGCGATCAACCTTGCCCGAGGCAAGCATCGGCAACGCGTCCAGCCGGATGACATCCTGAGGCGCCCACGCCCGCGGCAACACCTCGGACACAAAGTCCCGCACCTCGTCGCGGCCGGGCTCGCCCACCACGAACGCGACCACCCGCGTACCCCACTCCGCATCAGGCACACCCAGTACGACCGCGTCCTTCACCTTCGGATGCTCGAGCAGCCGCGCCTGCACCGTGGTCAGCGTGACGTTCACCCCACCGGAGATCACCACGTCGTCGACCCGGCCGACCACTCGCAGCCGTCCGTCCACAAACTCGCCGCGGTCCTGGGTCCGAAACCACCCGTCCCGCAGCACCTCCGCAGTCAACTCCGGCTGCAACCGATACCCAGAGAACAGCGTGCTCCCCTTGATCAGGATCCGCCCGCCGTCCAAGTCGATCGACGTCCCGTCCAGCGGCACACCGGCGTACACACAACCACTGCCCGTCTCCGTCATCCCGTACGCCGGAATCGCCGTAACGCCGGCCTCAGCCGCGCGGGCCTTCAAAGTCGCCGGCGTGGAGGCACCACCGATGATGATCGCGTCGAACGATCGCAATGCGTCCAGGTCTGTCTCCAGATAGCGCGCCAGTTGGGTCGGCACCATCGCGGTGTACCGCCGGGACCCGGACATCGCCCAAGCGCTCTCGGTGAAGCTCTCTCCGGAGATCACCGGCGCCAGACCGGCCACTACCGAGCGGGTGAGGATCTGCAGGCCGCCAACGAAGTACGGCTTCATCGGGAGCAGCCATTGGCCCGGTCCGCCGAGCCGATCGTGGGTCGCGACCGCGGACGCCAGCAGGGCCTCGCGGGAGAGCAGTACGCCCTTTGGCTCGCCGGATGACCCGGAGGTGGTCAGCACCACCGCGCAGTCGTCCTCCAGCGGCTCATCCGGTGCAGCCGCCTGCCGGACCCGGGCGGCCGCTGCCGGATCGGCGGGCACCGGGGCGAACGGCGTACCGCTGCCGTCCAGTACGCCGGTGAGCGCGGACAGCACGGCTTCCGGCGTACCGGGGACCAGGCGCAAGGTAGACATGTCAGTCCGAGCGTACGGCCCTCGTTGCGGGCACCAGCCGAGTGGCTGACAGAATCGACGGTCATGGCCACCCCTGCCCAGTGGATCGAAGGCGCCCGCCCGCGCACGCTGCCCGCTGCGATCTCCCCTGTCCTCGTCGGTACCGGTGCGGCGGCGTACCTGGACGGCTTCGTCTGGTGGAAGGCACTGCTCGCGCTCGGCGTGGCCCTGGCGCTCCAGATCGGGGTCAACTACGCCAACGACTACAGCGACGGCATCCGCGGTACGGACGAGAACCGCGTCGGCCCACTGCGCCTGGTCGGCTCGAAGGTCGCCACTCCGGGACAGGTGAAGACCGCAGCCTTTACCTGCTTCGGTGTGGGCGCCGTACTCGGCGTAATCCTGTGCGCCACCTCCAACTGGTGGCTGCTGGTCGCCGGTGCGGCCTCCCTGATCGGTGCATGGTTCTACACGGGCGGCAAGAAGCCGTACGGGTACCGCGCGCTCGGTGAGGTCAGCGTCTTCCTCTTCTTCGGCCTGGTCGCCGTACTGGGCACCACGTACGTCCAGGCCGAGACCCTGAACTGGACCGCCGTCGCCGGCGCACTCTCCGTAGGCTCCATCGCCTGCGCCCTCTTGGTCGCCAACAACCTCCGCGACATCCCCACTGACACCGTCACCGGCAAACGCACCCTGGCCGTAGTCCTGGGTGCCTCCCGCTCCCGCAAGTTCTACGCCGCCCTCATCGCAGTTGCCTTCGTCCTGGCAGCCGTCTCGGTCATCGCCACCCCCTGGACCCTGCTCGCCTTCATAGCCCTGCCCCTGGCCATCAAGTCCACCCGTGTAGTCCTCAGCGACGCCGTAGGCCCAGCCCTCATCCCAGTCCTCAAGGGCACCGGCCAGACAGAACTCCTGTACGCCGTCGGCCTGGCGATCGGCCTCGCCCTCGGCGGCTAGCTTCCCCCTGCGTGGGCTTCGGGCCGCGCATTGTTGCGAGACCGACCGGTTCGATTCCTACGGTGGGTAACGATTGCATACGCTTTGTGGATATCCGGCCCGCAGACGCGTTGACGCGTTCGGGTCCGGCGCGCATCCTGTCCTCAAGTCAGTGGGGGACGTATGGGATCGATTTGGGAAACCAGATTCAATAATCATCCGCTGTGGGCACTGATCAATCAGATCACTGGCGAACTCGAGGGCCTCGTTCTGCCCGATGATGTGGACGAGGCGGATTCACTGTCCCGCCTGCAGTGGCTGGTCGAGACAATTCAGGATCACCGCCAGGAAGATCCGCGACGCTACTCGACGCGCATGCTCGACAATGTCCACATTCATATCGCGGCAAACGTGCAGGCCCACCTCGCCCGCTATGCACGCGATAGCGACGGCTGCGCACCTGACCTGCGGGCTGCCGCTGATGGCATCGACGCTGTGCTCGAGCAACTGGGAACCTGGCCGGCACTGAGTCCGAAAGGTGCCGGTCAAGCTCAGTCGCTCACGATCACGGCGTACAAGAGGGAACTCGAGAAGGAGATCAAGGATTCGCTGGAGAAGCAGGTCTCGGATGCCATGCAGAATTATCGAGCGCACCTGAATGAGCTCGAGGAAACGCTCATGACGGCCGCGCTCGGGGCAAGTCGAGACTTAGCCAGCTTGGCGGAGATGCGATCCCAGGGTGCGAATGTCGTGGCTGCGCTGACTCAACAGGCCGTTGCCGACAGCTACGGAAAGAATGCGCGCAACAAGGCGTTCGCCGGTTGGACCTGGGACTTGATGGGACTGACGGTCGGCGGCGTTCCGCTGGTCATCCTCCTGACCCACTACTTCAGCTCGGATTCAAGCATCCTGGCGTCGCCGGCGATCACCTTGACAAGGCTCGGGATCGCGTTCACGGCAATCGGGCTCGGCTGCCTCTGCTTCGCGCGCGGGGCCGTCAATCATCGCGAGTCCCGAAGGTCCAAGCGGGCCGATCTTCGACTGCGCACCGTCCATGGATTCATCGCCAATCAGCCCGAAGAGGTCAGGGAGGCTGTTCTCGAGGGCATGGCGAATCGCATCTATCTGCAAGGCATTCTGGAGAGCAAGGACGACAACGACGGCGGGCGAGTGGAGTTGGCTACCTACCTTGCCCGTGCCCGAGCGCGACGCGAGGCGGACTACTACCTCGGCGGCGAGAACTGACGGTCACCTGACGGGTTCGACCCAACGGCCTGTGGTTGCGAAGGTTTCGAGGGTCACCGTGTACGGGGCGATGTCCATGCCGCTGGTTCGGAGCCAGGCGTCGTCGTAGTAGGTGTTGCCGTAGCGTTCGCCGCTGTCGCACAACAACGTGACGATGCTGCCGCGGACGTTGGTGCGGCGCATTTCGGCGGCCAGGCGGAGGGCGCCCCAGAGGTTCGTGCCGGTGGAGCCGCCGACGAGGCGGCCGGTGACGCGGGAGCAGAAGCGCATCGCGGCGATCGAGGCGGCGTCGGGGACGGAGATCATCCGGTCGACGACGCCGAGGACGAACGACGGCTCGACGCGCGGCCGGCCGATGCCTTCGATCAGGGACGGGCGGCCGGTGGAGAAGCTGTCGTCACCGGCTTCGAACGCCGGGAAGAAGGCCGAGTTCTCCGGGTCGACGACCGCGACCGAGGTGTCGAAGCGCTGGTAGCGGACGTAGCGTCCGATGGTGGCCGACGTACCGCCGGTGCCGGCGCCGACCACGATCCAGGTCGGGATCGGATGCTCCTCCAACGAAAGCTGGCCGAAGATCGACTCGGCGATGTTGTTGTTGCCACGCCAGTCAGTTGCCCGCTCGGCGTACGTGAACTGGTCCATGTAGTGGCCGCCGGTCTCCTCGGCCAGCCGCTTGGCCTCGCCGTAGATCTGGCCGGAGCGCTCGACGAAGTGGCAGCGGCCACCGTAGAACTCGATCAGCTCGACCTTCTCCGGGCTGGTCGAGCGCGGCATCACTGCGATGAACGGGAGGCCGAGCAGGCGGGCGAAGTACGCCTCGCTGACCGCGGTCGAGCCGCTGGACGCCTCGATCACCGTGGTGCCTTCGGTGATCCAGCCGTTGCACAGCGCGTAGAGGAACAGTGACCGGGCCAGCCGGTGTTTGAGCGAGCCGGTCGGGTGCACGGACTCGTCCTTCAGGTACAGATCCACGCCGGTGCCGTCGGGCATCGGGAACACGTGCAGGTGCGTGTCCGCGCTCCGGTTCGCGTCGGCGTCGACGATCCGGATCGCCTCGGACACCCAGGCGCGCGCCTTCTCGTCCCGCCGATCCACCTCACGACACACCCCGTCAACCTCACTCATGCGGGCCAGGCTAGGGCGTATAGCGCGATTTGAGTATTCCTACGCTCGGTGAGCGGCCCGCGGGACCGCGAGGATGAGACGCATGGTTCCCCTGGGGTTCGTGCCGCACTTCTCCACCGGTGAGATCGTGCTGATCGTCGTGCTCGTCGTGGGCTTCGGCGTACTGACCGCTCTCCCCGCCACCACCGCGCTCGCGGCGGTCGGGCACCGGCGCGGCGTGCAGCACCCCGGGTGGAACGCTTTCTGGTACTGGCTGTGGGGCACGGGGCTCACACTGGGGAGCGTGGTGGCCTTCCTCTACCTGCACCTGCGGTGGTGGTCGGTCCCGCTCAGCTGGCCGCTTCCGCTTCTGCTCGCCTGGATGCTCAATCCCAAAGTCCGGCGACCCGGGCGCGAGCTAGGTTGGGAGGACATGACGACTGGGCAGGGGGAGCGATGAGCGAGAACGACGACCGGCCGACGCGCCAGCGGGTCACGCTGACCGACATCAGTTCGCGGGCGTGGGAGCACCCGGCGGATCGCGGTGCGCTGGTCGCCCTGCGGCAGCTGAAGGGGTTCGACTACGTCCTGCGGAAGATGTCCGGGATGATCAACGAGCGGGCCTTCCGGCTGCAGTTCCTCGGCGGGGCGATCCGGGTCGACGAGCGGCAGTTCCCGGACGTGCACCGGCTCTTCACCGAGGCGGGTACGACGCTCGACGTCCGGAAGCTGCCCGAGTTGTACGTGATCAACAGCCCGATCTGGAACGCCGTCACGATCGGCATGGACAGGCCGTTCATCGTGGTGAACAGCGCCCTGGTGCAGGGCCTGGACGAGGAGGAGCTGCGGTTCATCCTCGGTCACGAGCTCGGCCACGCGCAGAGCGGACACGCGCTCTACCAGTCGCTGCTGCTGTGGCTGATGCGGCTGACCGGTGCGATCAACTGGATGCCGATCGGCGCGCTGGGCATCCGCGCGATCATCGCGGCGCTGCACGAGTGGTCCCGCAAGGCCGAGCTGTCCGGCGATCGGGCCGGCCTGCTCGCGGTCCAGGACCCGGCGGTCGCGCTCCGCGTGCAGATGAAGCTGGCCAGCGGCGGTCAGCTCGCCGAGCTCGACACCACGGCCTTCCTCGCCCAGGGAACGGAGTACGAGAGCGCCGGCGACCTGCGCGACAGCGTGCTGAAGCTGCTGCTGCTCGAGGCGCAGACGCACCCGATGGCCGTGATCCGCGCACACGAGCTGCGGCGCTGGGTGAACGACGGCGAGTACACGACGATCGTCTCCGGCGACTACCCGAAGCGCCAGGACGACGCCACCGCGTCCATGTCCCAGGAGGCGAAGAACGCAGCCAAGTCGTACTCCGACGCCTTCGCCCGCTCCCAGGACCCGCTGGCCAAGTTCGTCCGCGACCTCAGCGACGGCCTGGGCGGCGTCCGCGACTGGGTCTCGTCCAAGTTCCCCCCGCGGTGATCGACCTGCGGGACGCCGGGCCGAACGACTGGAAGGCCTGGCGGGAACTGCGGCTGGCCGCGCTCGAGGAAGCGCCGTACGCGTTCGGCTCCCAGCTCGTGGACTGGGTGGACGCACCCGAGCAACGCTGGCGTGAGCGGCTCAGCGTGCCTGGCGCCTACCAGGTGATCGCGTCGCTGGACGGTACGCCGGTCGGCATGGCCGGCGGACTGCGTGCCGACGAGCCGGGAGTCACCGAACTAGTCTCGATGTGGATCGCTCCGGCGGGCCGCGGCCGGGGCATCGGCAACGCCTTGATGACCTCGGTCGAGACCTGGGCCCGTGGCACGGGCGCGACGATCCTGAAGCTTTCGGTTGCGGATGGCAACGACCCCGCCCACAACCTCTATCTCCGCAACGGTTTCACCGACACCGACGAACTCGGTGACCTGATGCCGGACGGCGTACGGCGTGAACTCGTGATGCGCAAGCAGCTCTGAGCGGACAGACGAAGGGCCCGCTTCCCCCCTCCCGGGAAGCGGGCCCTTCGGGCATTCGGAGCATCAGCCCACGTGGACGGGTCCGTTCGCGTTGTCCGCGGCCAGATCCTTGTGCTTGATCGACAGGCCGATCAAGGTGATCACCGCCGCGCCCAGCGCCAGGAAGGCAGACCAGGTGAACGCCCGGGTGAAGCCGTGCGTCGTCGCCAGCGCCGTGAACTGACCCTGCAACTGCTTGATCTGGTCCGGCGACTGCCCGGCCTCGGCGGCCTTCTGCAGACCCGGAGCCAGCTCGTTGAACTTGTCAGTGATCGCGTTGGTGGAGATCGTGCCAAGCAGCGCCAGGCCGATCGCACCACCGATCTGCTGGACTGTGTTCAGTACGGCGGATCCGACACCGGAGTCCTCGTTCGCGACTCCGCTGACCGCCGTCAGCGTCATCGGCACGAAGATCAGGCCCATGCCGAACGACAGCACCAGGATGTACGGCAGCAGGTGGGTCCAGTACGTCGAGTCGACCTCGAGCTGGCTGAACCCGAACATGCCGCCCGCCACCAGCACACCACCGGCACCGGCGATCCAGCGCGGATCGATCCGGGCCACCAGCGTGGACGCGACCTGGGCCGCGGCCACGATGCCGAAGCTGAACGGCAGGAACGCAAGGCCGGTCTTGATCGCGCTGTAGCCCATGATGCTCTGCACGAAGATGCCCAGGAAGTAGAACATCGAGAACATCGCCGCACCGACGATCAGCATCACGAAGAAGCTGACCCCACGGGTCCGGTTCGCGAGGATCCGGAACGGCAGCAGTGCGTGCCGCGACCGGGCCTCGATGCCGAGGAAGATCCCGATCAGGGCCAGACCGCCGAGGATGTAGGTCAGCGTGGCCGCGTCACCCCAGCCGTTGGAGGCCGCGTGGGTCAGGCCGTAGACCAGCGAGGTCAGACCCAGCGTCCCGGTGATCGCACCGGGCAGGTCGAACTTGCCGGTCTGCCGGGCCGACTCGCCCAGATACCGGAACGCCAGTACCGCCACGATCAGGCCGATCGGCGTGTTGATGAAGAAGGTCCAGCGCCAGGACGCCTCGGTCAGCGCGCCACCGAGGATCAGGCCGACGGCCGCGCCGGCACCGGACATGGCGGCGTACACGCCCATCGCGCGGTTGCGCTCCTTGCCGGCCGGGAAGGTGGTGGTGATCAGCGCGAGCGCGTTCGGCGCAGCCGCCGCGGCCGCGACGCCCTGCAGGATCCGGCTGACAAGCAGGACTTCCTCGCTCTGGGCGATACCGCCGACGAACGACGCCACGCCGAACAGCACGACGCCGAAGACGAACACCTTGCGACGGCCGAGGATGTCCCCGATCCGCCCGCCGAGCAGCAGCAGGCCGCCGAACGCCAGCGCGTAGGCGTTGACCACCCACGGCAGCGACGCGTTGCTGAAGCCCAGGTCGTCCTTGATGTGCGGCAGGGCGATGTTGACGATGGTGCCGTCCAGCACCACCATCAGCTGCGCCATGCAGATCAGTGCGAGCGCGATGCCTAGATTGCGGTGGCCATGGCCGTTCTCGGCCTCGGTCACCGAGTCGACCGGCCGATCGTCTGGCGGATCGGCCTTGATGACTTCTTCGGACATAAGAAACTTCCCCTCTTGGGCAGACTGTCTTGCTTCGTCGCGGACCGGCCCCTCGCCGGTCAGCTCACCTGCGACCCCCGCGCCGCAGGCAGGATCACGTTGTCGATCACTCGGAGGATCAGGTCATCCGTCGGCTCGACGCCGAGGATGTAGGCGTGGTGGATGATGACCGCGGGCAGCGTCACCGAGAGCAGCTCGACGTCGACGTCCGGCGCGATCTCGCCGCGCTCGACGGCCCGGGCGTAGACCGTGGCGACCACGTGCTGCCGGGGCGCGAGGAAGCGCTCCTGGAACGCCTTCTGCAGCTCCGGGTCGCGGTGCAGGGCGGTGAGCAGACCGGCGATCACCGACATCGGCAGTTCGTCGGTGAAGCCGCCGTCACCACACGACATCGAGATCAGGTCGCCCCGCAGGCTGCCGGTGTCGACGTCCTCCGGGATCGGGCAGCCCTTGGCCCTGCTGATCGCGTCGACGACCAGCTCGGCCTTGGTGGTCCAGCGCCGGTACAGCGTCGCCTTACTGGCCTTCGCCGCCGTCGCCACCGCGTCCATGGTCAGCCGGTCATAGCCCAGCTCGGCCACTACCGCGACGGTCGCATCGAGGATCTCCTCTTCGCGACCACCCTCGACCCGCGGCCGCTGCCGCACCCCGGCTGTGTCCACCACCATCATCACCCTGCGTAAGTATCAAGTCACGATAGAACGAAACCGTTTCGTTTCATCCATCACTCTACGACTCGTGTGAAGAGGTGCACAAACGATTTTTCCGGGAATTCCGGAGTGGCATAGGTCACTCTCCGTACCAGTGAACCACTGGTACGGCGTTCTCAGGCGTGGCTGCCCGATCGGGCGAGCGGACGGACCGGGCGACTGCCCGTCAGTCGTCGTCTTCGGCGGTGCGGGCCTGCTCGATCCGGTGCGAGATCTTCTCGGCGCGGTGCTCGATCTTGCCGGCCAAGCGGTCGCGGGCGGCGCGGAGCACGAAGATGGAGAGGATCGAGGAGAGGATCAGGGCCAGCAGCAACAACGGGAACAGATTCAGCCAGGTGTGCAGGGCGACCCACAGCACGGCCAGGCAGACGGCGAACAACCCCGCCCGCAAGCCGGTGTAGATGGCGAATTCCTTCATCTCACACCCCAGCGTAGGAGTGCAGACCGGAGACCAACAGGTTTACTCCGACGAAATTGAAGATGAACACGAACCAGCCGACGATCGCGATCGTCGCGGCCCGGCGGCCCCGCCAGCCCGCGGTCGCCCGCGCGTGCAGGTAGGCGGCGTACACCACCCAGGTCACCAGCGACCAGACCTCCTTGGGGTCCCAGCCCCAGTACCGGCCCCAGGCGTACTCGGCCCAGATCGGACCGGCCACCAGCACCCCGAACGTCCACAGCGGGAACGCGAACGCCAGCACCTTGTACGCCGTACCGTCCATCGCCTCCGCACTCGGCAGCCGGCGCAGTGACGCCGACATCGAGCCACCGGCGAGAACCTTGCGTTCGGCGCGGGCCTTGACCAGGTACAGCACCGACACCAGGCCGCCGACGGTGAACGCACCACCGGAGATCGCGGCCGAGGACACGTGGATGACGAGCCAGTACGAGTGCAGCGCCGGCACGAGCGGCCCGGCCGGGGTGTAGAGCGCCAGCGTCGCAAGGCCGAGTACGGCGGCGACCACCAGCGTCACGCCGAGACCCAGCCACTGCAGCTTGTACCGCTGCACGAAGATCAGGTAGACGATCGCGACCGCCAGCGAGGCGGTGATCGAGAACTCGTACATGTTGCCCCACGGCACCCGCCCCGCCGCCAGCCCGCGGGTCACGACACCACCCAGGTGCAGCACGAACGCCAACCAGGTCAGCAACAACCCGATCCGGCTAGCAGCCTCCATCCGCTCCGAGGCGGCGCCTTCGGCGCCGCTGGAGTCGGGGGTGGAGGAGACGGCGGACGACGCCGAGGCGCCGCTCTCACCGGCAGAGCCGGCCGAGCCGGTGCCGGCGTGGTCCGTCGAGGTCGCGGCGGACGCCGCCGAGGCGACGAGGAGCTCGGCCGGGGCCTCTTCCCGCGCCCCTTCCGTCGCGTCCGTCTTCGCCACCGCGGCGCGGCCGAGCGCCCATTCCATGGCGTGGGAGACCATCGCCAGGGCGTAGATGACGGTCGCGGTCGGGATCAGCAGGTTGGAGACTTGCGCGTAGGTCTCCGGGCTCATGGCTGCTCCTGGGTTTTCGATCGAGCGGGCTGCAAACTCTTGGTGATGGCCTGGATCTCGTCGCCGAGGCCGCGCTCGGGTCCGCGGTCCAGACCCGCGACCTCGACCACGGTACGCCCGTCCTCGGTCCGGACCCGCACCCAGGTACGGCGCGGATGGATGAACAGCGAGCCCATCAGCCCGAGGATCGCCAGCAGGATGCCCGCCAGCGCGAGGTTCGTCCCGGGTGTATGGCTGACCTGGAGCTTCACCCAGCGGCTGTAACCGTTGAAGGTGATCGACCCGGCCTTGTCCGGCAGCGCCATGCTCTGCCCCGGCGCGAGCTGGAACCGCAGCTTGTCACCGTTCTTCTGGAACTGGGTCAGCTTCGACTTGTCCAGCTGGTACACCGACTCCGGCTTCCCGGTCTCCGGCTGCGGGCGTCCGTAGTACCCGGTCATCACGAGCATCGGGTTCAGGTCGTCGGGGAACACCGAGACCGGACCGCGCTGGTCGATCACCGCGGTCGGCAGGAAGAAGCCCTCGAAGCCGAGCGTCATCGGCCGCGCGTCCGGCGCCTTGATCACGCCGAACGACGAGAAGTTGCCGTCCTGCGGGAGGAACGGCGCCGGCCCGGAGAACGCCACGTTCCCCTGGCCGTCCTTCACCGTCACCCGCGGCGCGTAGCCGTGGCCGAGCAGGTAGAGGCTACTGCCGTCGAGCTTGAGCGGGTGGTTGACCTGCAGCTCGTACGACTTCTCCGGGGAGTCCGGCGTCTCCTGGTACGACAGCTGCGCCTTGAACTCCCGCGCCGCGCCGCGCTGCGGCCCGTCCTCCTGGAACTTCACCTGGAAGTCCTTCACCGTCAGCGAGAACGGCGGCAGATCCTCGTCACCGCTGAACGCCCGCCCCGGCGTGAAGTCGTCGTACTGCGCCACCGTGTTGGAGAAACCGTTGCCCACGACAACCAGAACGGTGCCGCGATAGCCGAACAGCGAACCCCACGCGACCCCGATCAGCGCCAGGATCAGCGAGAAGTGGAACAACAGGTTGCCCGCTTCGCGCAGGTAACCACGCTCCGCCCCGACAGCCCCGTCGTACGTCTGGACCCGGAAGCGCCGGCGCTTGAGCTCGCGGGTCGCCACCGCCAGCACGTCACCGGGCTCGTCGATGGTGAAGCGCGCGTACCCGGGCAACCGGTTGAGGTTGCGCGGCGGCTTCGGCGGCCGGGCCCGGACGGCTTTGAAGTACACGCTGAGCCGCGGGACGACGCAGCCGATCAGCGAAATGAACAGCAGTAGGTAGATGGCCGAGAACCAGGCCGACTTGTAGACGTCGAACAGGCCGAGCTTGTCGTAGATCGGCCCGAGCTTCTTGTGCGCCTCGAGGAAGTCGGACACCTTGATCGGGTCGATCGGCGTCTGCGGGACGAGCGAACCCGGCACCGCACCGAGCGCGAGCAGGAACAGCAGCACCAGCGCGGTCTTCATCGAGGTGAGCTGCCGCCAGGTCCAGCGCAGCCAGCCGACCAGGCCCATCGCCGGCGGTTCGGACGGTTCGCCGGGGCCGGAGGCGGCGCCGATGCGGTCCTTGAGCTCGGTCATCTCACACCGCCGACCCGAAGTTGGCGACCCACTGCCGCAGATCCGCGGTCATCGCATCCCACACTCCCGTCAGCAGCAGTAGCCCCACCGCGATCATCAGTACGCCGCCGATCCGGATCACCAGCAACTGGTGCCGCCGGACCCACGCCACCGCGGCCAGCATCCGCCGGAACGCCAGCGCCGCCACGATGAACGGAATGCCCAGCCCGAGGCTGAACACCAGCGCCAGCGTCGCACCCCGCGCGGTGCTGCCCTCGGTCGTGGCCAGCGTCATCACGGTCCCGAGCGTCGGACCGATGCACGGAGTCCACCCGAATCCGAACAGTACGCCGAGCAGCGGGGCCGCCGCGATCCCGACGGCCGGCACCCGATGCACCCGCACGTCCTTCTGCAGGAACCCGAACCCGCCGAGGAAGACCAGCCCGAGTACGACGGTCAGCGCGCCGAGCACCCGCGTGATCGCGGTCTGGTGATCGATCAGCAGGTCACCGGCCTTGCCGAACACCACCCCGGTCAGGATGAACACGGCGGAGAACCCGGCGACGAACAAGGCCGTCCCGGCCAGCATCCGGCCGCGCTTGGCCGAGTCGAGCTCGGCCGCGGACAGTCCGGTGACGTACGACAGGTAGCCCGGCAGCAACGGAACGACGCAGGGCGAGAAGAACGAGATCGCGCCGGCCAGCACCGCGATCGGCAACGCCACCAGCATCGACCCCGTCATCGAGTCGGCGAACCACTGACCCATCAGCTCAACCGGCATCCTTCACCATGCCGAGCAAGGTCTCCTTGGAAACCTCGCCGACCACCCGGGACGCGACCTTGCCGGTCTTGTCGATCACCAGCGTCGTCGGGATCGCCTTCGGCGAGATCTGACCGCGGAACCGCAGCAATGCCTTGCCGTTCGGGTCGTAGATGCTCGGGTACTTCACGCCGAACTCCTGGACGAACTTCTTCGCCGGAGCAGGGTCGAGGTCACGCGTGTTCAGGCCGATGAACTGGACCGACGGACCGAGCTCCTTGGCCGCGGCAACGAGGTCCGGCGCTTCCTTACGGCAGGGCGGGCACCACGAACCCCACACATTCAGTACGACGACCTTGCCGACCTGGTCGGACAGCGTCCAGGCCTTGCCGTCCAGCGTCGTACCGGACAGAGCGGGCGCCTGCTTGCGATCGGCGGGGGCGAACACCGACACGTTGCCGGTGCCGCTCACGAATCCCGCCTGGCCCTGCCGGTTCTGCGCTGCCTGCTGACCGGACGAACACGCGGTCACCGCGAGCATCAGTCCGGCTACCAGGGCAGCTGTCCGACGCATCACGCGCCGCCCACGAACTTCTTCGGGTTCTTGACCGGCAGCATGTCTTTTGCGGGCTCCGAGTAGCCGACCGAAACGATCTGATCGCCGTGGAAGGTGAACGAGGTCAAGCTGGCCAGGCTGCACTGCCGCTTGCGCGGATCGTGCGGCAGCCGGCGGCCCTCGATCGCGGACCGGACGATCCAGATCGGCAACTGGTGCGACACGATCAGCGCCTCGTGCCCGGCGGCCTTCTGCCGGGCGGTCTCGATCGCGTCCCGCATCCGCCGGACGAGCTGCTGGTACGGCTCACCCCAGGACGGCTTGAGCGGGTTGCGCAGCAGCCACCAGGCGCTCGGATTACGCAGTGCGCCGTCGCCGACACCGAACTTCTTGCCCTCGAACAGGTTCGCCGCCTCGATCACCCGCTCGTCGATGTCCGGGGTCAGCCCGAACACCTTGGCGATCGGCTCCATCGTCTCCTGGGCCCGCTCGAGCGGCGAGCTGACCAGGTGCACGATGTCGCGGCCCTTGACGTGCTCCGCGACCCGTTCTGCCATCGCGCGGCCGAGCTCGGACAGATGGAAGTCGGGGATCCGGCCGTAGAGCACACCGGTCGGGTTGTGCACCTCGCCGTGACGCATCAGGTGCACGACCGTCGTTTCGGTCACCGCTGCCGTTCCCTTCAGATCTGTACTGCGGCTGCCGCACGGGCGGCCGGGGCGAGGGCGGACTCCAACTCGGCCAGCGCGTCATCGTCGATGGTGCTGCTGACGAACCAGGCTTCGAACGCACTCGGCGGCAGGTAGACGCCAGCGTCCAGCATTGCATGGAAGAACGCGGCGAACCGGGGCAGCACCTGGGCGTTGGCTCCGCTGAAGTCCCGGATTTCGGCAGGTCCCTCCGAGGACTCCACGAAGAAGACACTGAAGAGGTTCCCGGCCGCCTGGATGACGTGCGGCACACCTTCCTTGTCCAGCGCGGTGCCGACGAGGCGCTGGATGGTGGCCGAGGTCTCGTCCAGCCGGGCGTAGACCTCGTCGGTTGCCAGCCGCAACGTGGTCAGACCGGCCGTCGTGGCGATCGGGTTCCCGGACAGAGTCCCGGCTTGGTACACCGAACCCTCGGGCGCGAGGTGAGCCATGATGTCGGCCCGGCCGCCGAACGCCGCAGCCGGGAAGCCGCCGCCCATCACCTTGCCGAACGTCATCAGATCCGGCTGGACGCCGTCGACGCCGTACCAACCGGAGCGGGTGATCCGGAAGCCGGTCATCACCTCGTCGGAGATGAACAGAGCGCCGTTCTCGGTGCAGATCCGGGCCAGGAAGGCGTTGAAGTTGTCGCGCGGCGGTACGACGCCCATGTTGCCCGGCGAGGCCTCGGTGATGACGGCCGCGATCTGGTCGCCGTACTCGGCGAAGGCGGCGGACACGGCGGCCTGATCGTTGTACGGCAGCACGATCGTGTCGGCGGTGGTCGCCTCGGTGACCCCCGGCGTACCGGGGATGCCCAGGGTGATGACGCCGGAACCGGCCTGGGCCAGCAGTGCGTCCACATGTCCGTGGTAGCAGCCCGCGAACTTGACGATCTTGGCCCGGCCGGTGAAGCCGCGGGCCAGCCGGAGCGCGGACATGGTCGCCTCGGTGCCGGACGAGACCAGCCGGACCTTGTCCACCGGGGTGCGGGCGACGATCTCCTCACCGAGCAATACTTCGGTCTCGGTCGGCGTCCCGTACGACGTACCGCGGGCGACCGCGGCCTGGACGGCGGCGATCACCTCGGGGTGGGCGTGGCCGAGCAGCATCGGGCCCCAGGAGCAGACCAGGTCGAGGTAGCGGTTGCCGTCGACGTCGGTGATGTGACATCGGTCACCCGATGCCATGAAGCGCGGCACGCCGCCTACGGCGCGGAACGCGCGGACGGGAGAGTTGACCCCGCCCGGGGTGACTGCGGACGCCCTGGCGAAGAGCGCGGCGGATTGTTCTGTGTGGTCGGGCACGGCCGCCATTCTCCCCGACCGGCCCGCCGGTCAGGTGGGCGGGCAGGCAGAATTGCGCCGCCGGGGGTTCACAAGGGGTGTTGTTACGCGCCAGTATGGGTACCCGGTCACCGCACGTATACCGTCTGAGTCCGGCGCGTAACCCACGCACGGGGCGGACGTTAGACCAGTAACGACGGCAACCGAGACAGCAGCCCTTAGCGGGCGAACTGACGTGTCCACAGCGTGGGGCTGGGCAGGTCGATGAGTCACGGAGGGGATCATCGATGGCGAAGGGCAAGCGTCGCGCTACGAGTGGCGGGTGGCGTCAGGTGGCGCCGCTCATCCCGTTGGCGTTGTTCGCGAGCGCGTTCACCGTCAGTGCCACGGACGATCCGGCCCTCGCCACGGCGTCGCTGGAGCAGGGTCTGTCCGGGAAGAGTCCGGTCGTCGTGCCCAGGCAGCCGATCGCCGAGCCGGCCAACGTGCCGGTGCCGGGTGTCGTCGGCCACGGTGTCGATCCGGGTGAGCAGCCGACCCAGGTCGTCTCCGGCCTGTCGCGCAACGGGATCCCGAACGCGGCCCTGAAGGCGTACTCACGAGCCCAGCAGGTGCTGGCCCAGGTGGACCCGGCCTGTCACCTGCCCTGGACCCTCGTGGCCGCGATCGGGCGCGTCGAGTCGAACCACGGCCGCTTCGGCGGCAACGCGCTGAACTCACAGGGCGTCGCCGTACCGGGCATCTACGGCCCGCGGCTGGACGGCGTACACACGGCCAAGATCTCCGACACCGACGCGGGCGCGTTCGACGGTGACGGGGCATTCGACCGCGCGGTCGGCCCGATGCAGTTCATCCCGGGCACCTGGCGGTCCATGGGCGTCGACGGTGACGGCGACGGCGTGCGGAACCCGCAGGACATCGACGATGCGGCCATGTCCACCGCGGTCTACCTGTGCTCCGGCAAGACCGACCTCTCCAAGGCGAGCGATCTGAACTCGGCCGTCCTGCGCTACAACCACTCCCAGCAGTACGTCGACCTCGTGGTGAGCATCGCCAAGGCGTATGCCGGTGGCAGCTGGATCGCGGTCGGCAACGGGACCGAGGACGACGAGCAGGGTGTCGACCGGGCCGGTGACCAGGTCGGCGACCCGGGCATCGACGCCCCGGCGGACGACAACCTGCCGCAGGCGACCGACCAGGAGAGGTATCCGACGGTCCGGCCGACGACGACGGACGATCAGGGCGGCAAGCCGACGACCGACCCGACCAAGCGGCCGCCGACCACGACGAAGCCGACGGACGACCAGACCACCAAGCCGCCGACGACCAAGCCGCCGACCACGGTCCCGACCACCCCGCCGACCACGACGAAGCCGCCCGCGCCGGGTCTCGCCACCCTGCAGACGGCGGCCGGCCTGATCGTCGGCACCGTCGGCAGCACGGTGGGCGAGCTGACCAAGGCGACGCAGTACTGCCAGTCCGAGCTGACGAAGGTGACGATCACCAAGCCGACCCAGGACCAGCTGCAGAAGTGCGTGACGGCCTACCAGACCGGCGGCGCGAAGGCCGTCGACCAGGTCATCCGCAACCTGTTGTCCCTGCTCGGACTGCTGGGCGTTCTCGGTGGAGGCATCCTCGGGAACTGACCCTTCCAAGACCGGCGCGCCTGCCCCCACCCCTCCCTTGGCGCGCCTCCGGCGACGCCACGGAGCACACCCCCCCGGCTTCGTGGCGTCGCCTTTTTAACGTTCAGTTCACCGGCCAGGCCCGCTCGATGCGCTGGCTGACCTTGTTGCCGATCAGGTCCGTCGCCGTCACCCGGATGCTCGCGTACGACGCATCGCCCGGAGCGGGAGGCAGTTGCGCGCGGACGGTCCCGCCGAGTCCCCGCAACGCGAGTCGCTGCCAGGTCTTCCCGTCGTACGAGATCTCCGCCGTGGTGCGGAAGATCGGGAGCCCATGGACGCCGGGCTGGTACGCCGGCGTCAGCTCGAGCCAGCCGTCGGAGTGCCTGTAGTCGACCTGGACCAATGGCAGCACGGCCCGACTCTTCGCCGGCTTGGACAGGAAGTGCCACTCGGTGTGCGTCGCAGTCGACGTGGTCGCCCAGCTGTTCGGACCACGCTTCTGGTCGAGCGTGAGGTCGTACCAGGCCGCCTTCGCCGGCACCGCGAACTGCGCGACCGACCAGTCCTTGCTGCCGAGTTCGACCCCGTTGCTGCTGAGCTTGAGGCTGGTCACGTCACCCCGGTCGCCCCAGCCGTAGATGGTCCGGTCGCCGTTCACGTACTGCGGGATCGCGATCCGTAGCGCGTTCTCGAAGCGAGCCGGCGGCCAGCCCTGCGCTTCGTCACCTGACGCTTCCGGCACGGCCGGGCGCATCAAAGGCGCCCACCAGTCGCGGGTGACCTTCTCGTTCGGGCGGTAGCCGCGAGGGAGCGTGTTCTCGAAGCCGGACTCGTTCCACTCCCCCGCGCGCGTCTTCTCGTCCCAGGTGACGCCGTTGAGGTCCGTGGCCAGGTAGTCGGTGCGGGTGACCGGTCCGGTCACGGACCGCGTCGACGTCAGCCCGACGGGGATTCCCGGCAGGTGGGCGACCCGCTGGTCGGTGTGCAGGTACCAGGCGTCGTTGCGCTGGAAGTCCGTGGTCACCACAGCCGGCCGCAGCTTCGCGAAGTCGTACGTGAGCGGTCCCTTCACCGTCGACGGTCCGACGACCAGGTCGTACCGGTAGGTGCTGTCGAGCAAACCGTTCAGCTGCAGGGAGACCGGGCCATTCGCCAGCAGGTCGAGCAGCTGCCTCCCCTGCTCCGCCCGGAGCATGTAGAACGGGAAGTCTTCGCTGACCATGCTCGACCAGAAGCCGGGCGCCTCGTTGTACATGAAGGCCGCCTTGGCGCCAGCGTCCTTGGCCGCCTCGACCTGCGCCTGCGTGTCGTCGTTCGAGCGGAACCGGATCAGCGCGACCTTGTCCTTGGCGCCGGCCAGCTCGCCCGCCGTCCCGTCGCCGCCGTTGTAGAGCGGGAGCTTCTCGGTCCCGACGTACACCTTCCGGAAGTCGCCCTGGGCGGGGGTCGGCAGGCGGAAGCTGCCACCCACGCCATTGACGTCGACGGTCAGCATCGGCTCCGCGAGGTCCCAGCGCTGCACGACCTGGAAGGTGCCGTTGGCAACCTTTCCGAAGTCCTGCACGTAGACGTTGTCGCTGACCCGCTCGTCGAATCCCCAGCCGGAGACCGCGTCCCGATCGCCGACCTTGCGGTGCCAGGCGATCCCGATGCTCTGCAGGTCGGCCCGCCGTGGCGTCTTCACCGTCACCTTGTGCGCCTTGCGAGCGTCGAAGGTGTACGTCCGATCGCCGTCGATCCACTCGTCCGGGTCGCCGAGCAAGGTGACCGAGTTCCCCCAGCCGGCCTCGTCGCCGCCCATCGCGTACGCCATCACGCTGTAACGCCCGGTCGGTATGTCGAGAGTCCGGCTGCCGGTGTCGTCGAACGCAATCCCGTCCACGGCGCCGGTGTCCTGGTTCCACAGTTGCACGCCGCTCGCGCCGGCCGCCGCGGTGGCCGGCTGACCGTCCCGGCCGATCGCCTTCACGGTCACCTGGTTCAGCCGGCCGCCGGCCGCGAACCCGAGCCCGGTCCGGAACGACTGGTTTCCGGTCCGGGCGGTGAGGATGCCGGAGTACTTGGCCGGCTGGGTCTTGGCGAGATCGAGAGTGACCGTGGCGGACGCCGTACCGTTGGCCGGGATGGTCAGACGGGCGGGCTTGACGGTGAGGGACGCCTTCACCGTCGCGGGTGACTGGGCGCCGACGGTCAGGTCGAGGGTCACCGGCCGGTTCGAGTTGTTGCGGTAGGCAACCGTGCGGGTGACCGGGGCGGGCGCGGTCGCTCCGGTCCACGACAGGTCACCGAAGAACAGGTTCGCGGTGTCCGGCAGAACCTTCGGGTCGAGTGCGCTGGGGATGTCGACCCGGCCGAGGCCTTGCTGGTCCGGCCGCGCGTCCTTGGCCGGAACCGCCGTCGCGGCCAGGGCGGCCTTCAACTGCGGGCCGGTCCAGTCCGGGTGACGCTGGGCGAGGATCGCGGCGGCACCGGCGACGTGCGGAGTGGCCATCGAGGTGCCGCTCATCGCGGTGTAGTACTGGCTGAGCACGTGCCCCTGCTCAGTGCCGGCGGCCCGGGCGGCCGCGATCTCCACGCCGGGCGCCGTCACCTCGGGCTTCATCGCGCCGTCGCCGAGGCGCGGGCCGCGGCTGGAGAAGTTCGCCAGCTTGTCGTCGCGGTCCACCGCGCCCACGGTCAGCGCCTCGGACGCCGTACCAGGAGAACCAACGGTTTCCTCGTCGCCGGCGTTACCGGCGGCGACGACGAACAGGGCGCCGCTGGACTTCGACAGCTCGTCGACGGCCTGGCTCATCGGGTCGGTGCCGTCGGTCGGCCAGCCGCCGAGGCTCATGCTGATGACCTTCGCGCCCTGCTGGACCGCCCACTCCATGCCGGCGATCGCCTCGGAGTCGTAGCCACCGCCACTGTTGTCGAGCACCTTGCCGATCAGCAGTTCCGCGCCCGGTGCGACACCCTTGCGCTTGCCGCCGGACGCCGTACCGAGGCCCGCGACGATCGACGCGGTGTGGGTGCCGTGGCCGTGCAGGTCCTGGACCGCCTGGTCAGGGACGAAGCTCTCGGACGCGACGACCTGCTTGGCGAGGTCGGGGTGGCCGGCGTCGTACCCGGTGTCGAGGACGGCCACCTTGACGCCATGGCCGTCGTACCCGGCCTTCCACGCAGTCGGGGCACCGATCTGTTCCGTGGACTGGTCGAGGGTCGCGTGGGTGCGGCCGTCGAGCCAGATCTTGGTGACCTGGCCGGTCTTGAAGGTGGTTGGGCCGCTGATGCTGTCCCAGAAGGACTTGGCGTCGGACTTCTGCACGGTGACCGCGCTGCTGTCGACGCTGGGGAGGGTACGGCGCAGTGTCGCGGCCGCTGGGGTGGAAGGGGTGCTGCGCAGGGTCGCCGGCGCGGTGAGGAGGAGGGGCAGCCGGTCGGTTCTCGCGTCGTCGTACCCCTGCGCGACGAGCTCGGTGAGGTTGAAGAGCCGCTTGTCCAGACGGCCCTCGGTGAGCAGCGGGTAGGCCTTGGCAGGTACCAGGCTGAGCTCGCCGTCGAAGCTGCCGAAGTAGTACGGCTCGTCGCTGGTCAGCCGGGCGGAGACCTGCCCGTTCGAACTCGCGGTCAGCTCGGCGACATCACCGGTGACCAGGGTGATCAGCCGCGTACTCGCGCCTGGGGTCGGCTTGGCGACTGTGCCGCCGGGGCCGTCGGCATTCGCCGTCGCGGTGGTCGTCAGCAGCAGGGAACTGACGACCACCGCGGCGAGCAGGCTCCTCGCGAGCCGGGACGATCGGGCAAACACAGGCGGACACCTCCCGATGCCCCGACCCACGCGAGGCCATCGTCGGGAGCCTGACAGTTGCCCTCAGCCCCGGTCCACCACTGGAGTTGTCAAACACCCGCCATGACCGATACCAGCCATCACGCGAAGCGCTTGGCTACCTGCTCTACCCGGTCCACCAGGTCCAGGTCGTAGGCCACGCCAGGCACGTAGAAGATGATGTAGTCGGCGCCGGCTTCGAGGGAGGCCTCGACCTTTGCGGCGATCTCGTCCTCGGTGCCGATCAGGTTGTCCTTGTCGAACTTCTCCCGGTCCATCGGGCCGAGGGCCTTCTCGGTCGCCCGCGTCGGGTCGTCACCCTTGTCGATCGGGAACACGTTGAACGACGTCGACTTGATGATCTCGTCGTAGTCGCGGCCGACCTTCTCGCAGTGCCCGCGCAGGATCGCGGCCTTCTCCCGGATCACCTCGGGGTTGCCCCCGCCGATGTTCGCGGCGTCGCCGTACTGCGCGACCAGCTTCAGCGTGACCTTCGGGCCGCCGCCGCCGATCCAGAAGCTCGGGTGCGGCTTGCGGACACCCTTCGGCTCGTTGATCGGCGCGTCGATCGAGTAGTGCTTGCCGCTGTAGACCGGCTTGTCCTCGGTCCACATCTTGTAGATGATCTCGGTGGCCTCACGGAAGGCGGCCATCCGCGGCGGGATGTCGGTCCACTCGTAGCCGTAGGCCTTCCACTCGTGCTCGTACCAGCCCGCGCCGATCCCGGCGTACAGGCGGCCGTGGCTGGCGACGTCGACGGTGGACGCGATCTTCGCGTACAGCGCCGGGTTGCGGTAACCGTTGCAGCCGACCATCTGGCCGATGTTCACCCGGGAGGTGTCGCGCGCCAGCGCGGCCGTCGCGCTCCAGCACTCGAAGGTGGTGTTGTCAGTCGGCTCCGGCACCGTGTGGAAGTGGTCGAAGAGCCAGATCGAGTCCCAGGACTGGTCGTCGGCCCGCTTGGCGACGTCCGTCATCGCTTCCCACTGCTCTATCGGATCGGCGATCTGCGCCAGATCCATCTTCCAGCCCTGCGGGACGAAAATCCCGAAACGTGTAGTCATGCTGACATCCTTTCCGGCGACGCCGGTCGGGGTCTATCACTCTGACTACTGAATTCGTTCTCAATCGGACCACTGAAACTTCTTAATGCGCCCTGGGTGCACCCGTACGCCGGATGCACCCAGGGGCCACAGGTGTCCGCCTACGGGGCCCTACGCCCCACCGAGCTGAGCACGCCCGCGCCGAAGCCCGGACCGGTGCGGTCGACGGCACGGAGCGCGAGAATCGCGTTCAGCGCCACCGGCGCCAACCGGCCACCGAACTCCTGTCTGGTCAGCGCTGCCACGCCGGCAGCGGTCGGCGCGGAGGCCGACGTACCGAAGAAGCGGCACTCACCCTGGACCGCCGTCGGACAGACGCCGGCCCCGAACCCGCCGGCTCCACTCACGGAGACGCCGTCGGCGGCTGCCCAGTACGGCGCCGGGAAGCTCCGTGACGACCCACCGGAGATCCCCTTGCACGGACCCGGCTTTCCGCCCGGGCAGCGCGTGGTGGTGATGATCTGGGTCGGGCCGGCCGCGCTGAACGGCTCCAGCGCGATGGTCTTCGGGTCCACCGACAGACTGGCGTTGACGGCGCCGGCGCTGGTCGCGAAGCCCAGGTAGTTCGAGTCCGGGTTCATCGACCCGGCCCGCTCCGGCGGGTCGATGGTCTGTACGCCGGCCGACAGCGCACGCCAGCGCAGATCCAGGATCGGCGCCTTGCGAGCCGTCGAAGTGCCTTGGACGTCGACGACCAGCTTGACGGGCTGCGCCACGGTGGTCGTGTTCTCGTAGATGAACTGCTCGATCGTGTCGCCGACCCCGTTGGCCTGAACTCCGTTGCTCGCCGCGAGGCACGTCGTACCGGCGGCGTCCATCAGATACAGGTTGAGGTCGGTGAAGCCGCCTTGTCCCGCGGTCGGGTAGATCGCTCGCGGCTCGCTCCACTGCAGGGTCGGCAGGATCGCCGCGCCGGGCAGCAGGTTCAAGTCGTACGTCGTGTCCGCGCCGCGCAGCTTCACCACGTTGTCGGGCGCGTTCGGGCAACCGGTGAAGGGCCCGACGACACCGTCCGGCCCGCTGCCGGTTCCGGTCGCGGTCACGCGTGGCGCGTGCCTGCCACCGAGGTTCCCGGCCGACGAGCTGACCCAGATGCCGTGCTTGGCCAGACCCTCGGCCGTGGCGGCGCCGATGCCCTGCTGGAACGCCGGCTCGTCGTCGAACGCGATGTCCTCGGCGATCATCGTGACACCGGCGGCGGCCAGGTCGTGGAAGGCCTCGACGTACTGCGCGAGGGTGTCGCGCGTACTGGCGTACGCGAGCTTCGCGCCCGGTGCCATGTCGTGGATGATCTCCAGCATCGCGGTGCCTTCGTCATCCTCGTAGTCGGCTTGGCTCAGGACCTGAACGTTCTTGGGCAGCTCACCCTGGGCGATCGAGTCGGCCAGGTGGTCGACGTCGCCGGAGATCGCGCCGACCTTCTGACCACGACCGGTCAGGCCGCGGGCCTGGGCCTTGTCGGCCTTGTGCACCTGGACGCCCTCGGCCGTGATCGGGCCGACGTCGACTGCCGGCCGCAGCGACGGCCGCAAGGCAGCCACCCAACCAAGTGCGGCAACAGCGTCAAGTTTGTCGTACGGGACCGAGACGGACACCAGGCCGGTGCTCGGCAGAGCCGCACCGGGGATCGCCTTGAAGTCGGCCGAGTTCGTCAGGACGGACACGCCGAGCCTCGACAGGTCCGCCTCCTGCGCCGCGGTCACCGGTGCCGCGGCGTACACCTGGACGCCGATCCGGCCACTGGCGCCGACACCCAGCGAGCGGGCCTGTGGATCGACTGCACCTGCCTTGGCCGCCGCGGAGGCCTTGGCCAGCTCGGCAGTCTGCCGCAGCAGGGTCGGGATCTTGGACGGCTCGGCCGCGGCGGCAGCGGGTGCTGCCGTAGCGGGTTGGACAGCGGCGACGATCGCCATCGGGACGATCAACGCCACACCACTTAGTAGACAGGCCAGCTTTCTCACAGTTCCTCCCTAGAGAACGCAGGCATCACGAAGCCGCCCCCAAGAACCCCGCCGACCCGCGGCCCAGCCCTCACCCTCACCCACCAACCCCCCACTGTCCAGATCTAACCCAACTCCTTCCGCCCCGCAGACGTCGTACCCGACCGACACCCCGGAGGGACCTTTGCCCAAGTTCGACCAACTATTCGACACCGCCGTCACGCTCATCACCACCGGCCGCCACCAGCGCGACTCACTCCCCCAGGAAGGCGGCCGCTGGCCCGTCAGCGTCATACTCCCTCCACCACTGGACAGCCCCCTCAGCCGGCGGCTCGACACCCTCACCAGCGAGGCCGCGGCCCTTGCCGGGCCTGGGCACTGGGAAACGGGTCAGCCTGGATCGGCCCACCTCACCGTCCGCGCCCTCGAGGGCTACCGCGAAGTCATCCCGCCCGACGATGCTGCGATCCAGCGCTACCGTGCCGCGATCGAACGTGCCGCCCCCGGCCCGACCCGCTTCCGCGTCACCGGGCTCACCCTCACTCCCGGCAGCGTGATGGCCTGCGCGGTCCCGCTCGACGCGAGCGCGGACGACTTCATGGATCGGCTCACCACCGAACTCGGGCCGGATGGGTGGTTCGAGCGGCCGCACGGGCGTCGCGATATCTGGTACCTGAATCTGCTGCACTTCACGACCTCCGTCACGCACCCCGAGAAGCTGATCGGCTGGGTGGCTGGTCACCGGAGGACCGAGCTTGGTGAGGTCAGGATCACGGGGGCGGAGCTTGTGCGGTTCCGGTATTGCTCCGGGCCGCGGGCTCATATGGCTCCCGTGAGAGCGCTCTAGTTCCGGAACCGGTGAGGTCTTGACCTGGGGGCGGGGAGACCTGAGAGTCGGGGCCGGACGCGGGTGTGAGGCTCGCGCGGAGGTGGGGAGCGGCCATGCGTGGTTTTCGTCGGACAGCTCTGGTCGCCGCGGCGGCTCTGATCGCCGGACTGTTGCCACTCCAGGCGTCGGCCGATGATCCGGCGCCGATCGTGCTGGCGGCGTTCGAAGGTGGGGAGCCGTTCGCGTCGCCACCGAACGCCGGCATCTTCGGCTGGGGCAGCGATGCCGACGACCCGCCGACGATGGAACTGCAGACCCGCGCCGACGCCCCGTCCGGCGAGAAGGTGCTGCACGGCACCTACAACATCAGCGGGTACGGCGGCTTCAGCCACGACGTGACGTACGACGTGAACCCCGGCGACTGGTCGGCGTACAAGGGGATCCGGTTCTGGTGGTACGGCCAGAACACCGCACCGCTGCCACCCGGCTCCGGGAAGCGGATCTTCTTCGAGATCAAGGACGGCGGCGCGAACGCCGAGGCCTCCGAGCTGTGGAACACCAGCTTCACCGACGACTGGCAGGGCTGGCACCTGGTCGAGATCCCGTTCAGCGAACTCGTCTACCGCACCGACTACCAGCCGGTCGGCGGCATCGACCAGGTGCTCAACCTGACGCACATGTGGGGCTACGCGATCACCATGCCGGTCGGCTCCCCGGGTGAGTTCGCGATCGACCAGGTCGAGATCTACGGCAAGGCGGATCCCGCGCTGAAGGCGAGCGTCGTCACCGACGCGGGCGTCTACCCGGTCAAGGAGGGCGGCACCGCGCAGGTGAAGGTCTCGGTCGCGACGACCGGCGGCACCCCGCTCGAGGAGCCGGTCACCGTCGACTACAAGACCGGCACCGGCAGCGCGGGCGCCGACGACTACACCCCCGTGTCCGGCACGCTCACCTTCCCAGCGGGTACGCCGTCCGGCACCGCGCAGACCGTGGCCGTCGCGACCCGCAAGGATCGCACCGCCGAGGCCGCGGAGACCATCCCGCTCGAGCTCACGGTCACCGGCGCGAAGGCCCCCGCGACCCAGCCGGTCGTGGTGATCAACGCCCACGACCTCCCGTACCTGAACCCGAAGCTCCCGCTGAAGAAGCGCGTCGACGACCTGCTCGCCCGGATGACGCTGGCCGAGAAGGTCGGCCAGATGACCCAGGCCGAGCGCAACGCACTGCGGTCCCGCACCGACATCGCGACGTACGCGCTCGGCTCGCTGCTCTCCGGCGGCGGCTCGGTACCGACGCCGAACACCCCGGCCGCATGGGCCGCGATGATCGACAACTTCCAGCTGAACGCGCAGGCGACCCGGCTGCAGATCCCGCTGATCTACGGCGTGGACGGTGTCCACGGTCACAACAACGTAGTCGGCGCGACGATCCTGCCGCACAACATCGGCATCGGCGCCACCCGCGACCCGGACCTCGCCAAGCGGACCGGTGAAGTGACCGCCACCGAGGTCCGCGCGACCGGCATCCCGTGGGACTTCGCGCCCTGCGTCTGCGTGGTCCGCGACGACCGTTGGGGCCGCGCGTACGAGGGGTACGGCGAGGATCCGGCGCTCGTGCAGTCGATGGCGACCGTGATCACCGGCCTGCAGGGCAAGGCGGACGGCAGCCAGCTCGCGCAGAACAACCACGTACTGGCGACTGCGAAACACTTCGTCGGCGACGGCGGAACGACGTACGGATCGTCGACGACGGGTTCGTACAAGATCGACCAGGGGATCACCGAGGTCACCCGCCAGCAACTGGAGACGCTGCACCTGGCGCCGTTCGAGACCGCCGTGGATCTCGGGGTCGGCACCGTGATGCCGTCGTACTCGAGTGTCGCGATCGATGGCCAGGCTCCGGTCAAGATGCACGGGAACGGCGAGCTGATCAACGGTGTGCTGAAGCAGCGGATGGGCTTCAACGGCTTCGTGATCAGCGACTGGCAGGCGATCGACCAACTGCCGGGCGACTACGCGAGCGACATCCGTACGTCGATCAACGCCGGCCTCGACATGATCATGGTGCCGACGAACTACCAGGGCTTCACCCAGGGTCTGACCGACGAGGTCGCCGCCGGCCGGGTGCCGGTGTCCCGGGTCGACGACGCGGTCCGGCGGATCCTGACCGAGAAGTTCAAGCTGGGCCTCTTCGAGCACCCGTACGCCGACACGTCGCAGGCGAACTCGATCGGGTCGG
Source organism: Kribbella sp. NPDC026596 (assembly GCF_040638415.1). Lineage (NCBI taxonomy): Bacteria > Bacillati > Actinomycetota > Actinomycetes > Propionibacteriales > Kribbellaceae > Kribbella > Kribbella sp. NPDC026596. The sequence continues at coordinate 106,833 of NZ_JBEZYF010000002.1, forward strand.
CGGCCCACCGCGCGGTCGGCCGGGAGGCGGCGGCGAAGTCCCAGGTGCTGCTGAAGAACGACGGCAACCTGTTGCCCTTGGCATCCACCGCGAAGGTGTACGTCGCCGGCAGCAACGCGAATGACCTGGGCAACCAGATGGGCGGCTGGAGCATCACCTGGCAAGGCGGTTCCGGAGCGACGACCACTGGTACGACGATCCTGGACGGAATCAAGCAGGTGGTCCCGACGGCAACGTTCAGCGCGGATGCCTCCGCACCACTGGAGGGACACGACGTCGGCGTGGTCGTGGTCGGCGAACGCCCGTACGCCGAAGGGATCGGTGACGTGGGCAACGGTCACGACCTCTTGCTCTCCGATGCCGACAAGGCCGCGGTGGACAAGGTGTGCGGCGCGATGAAGTGCGTCGTGCTGATCGTGTCCGGCCGGCCGCAGGTGATCGCGGACCAACTCGGCAGGATCAATGCGCTGGTGGCGTCGTGGTTGCCGGGGACCGAGGGTGCCGGGGTGGCCGACGTACTGTTCGGCAAGCGGTCGTTCAGTGGCCGGCTCCCGGTCAGCTGGCCGCGGACCGAGGCCCAGCAGCCGCTGAACGTCGGTGACGCCTCCTACGATCCGCAGTACCCCTACGGCTGGGGTCTGACCACGCAGGCCGCGGCGCGGCAGAAGCTGACGGAGGCCCGGAACACCCTGCTGCGCAAGCATGATCCGTACGCGCTGGCCGCCGGGGTCGCTGCCGGTGTCGCTCTCCGGGTGAAGGACTGGTCAGGGCCGCAGGCAACCATCGCACTGGCGGCCGTGGCCCAGTCGGCGAAGCTCCTCGAGCGCACCACGGCGGACACCTTCGCCGAGGACGACGCGGTCGTCGGGACGGCCCGATGGATCGCGCAGAACAAGATCGGTCAGAACCTCACCGAGCCGACGTCCAAGCTGATCTCCGACGCCGAGCACCAGCTCCTCACCGGGCACCTGAGTGCCGCGGTCAGCAACCTGACCGCGGCCTACAGGTTCAGGTAGCGACGAGCTCGCGTTCCGGCTGCACCGGCGCTTCCCGGTGCAGCCGGTTCGGCCACCACGCCTTGCGACCCAGCAGCACGAGGATCGACGGGAGCATGACGATCCGGACCAGGGTGGCGTCGATCAGTACGGCGACGGCCAGGCCGACGCCCATCTGCTTCATCTCCAGCATGCCAAGGGTCGCGAAGACGGCGAACACCGAGACCATCACCGCGGCCGCACTGGTCACCACGCCGGCCGACTCGGTGATGCCCTTGCGCACCGCCTCGCGCGGCGTCAGGCCCTCGGCGACACCCTCGCGGATCCGGCCGAGCACGAACACGTGGTAGTCCATCGACAAGCCGACCAGGATCACGAAGAGGAACAGCGGGATCCACGACACCACGTACCCGACCGAGGTGAACCCGAGCAACCCTTCGGCCCATGTGTGCTGGAACACCAGCGACAGTACCCCGAAGCACGCCGCCACCGAGGCCAGGTTGAGCAGAGTCGTCACCAGCGCGATCGCCACGCTCCGGAACGTGACCGCCATCATCACCAAGGTCAACGCCAATACGAACGCGATCACCCACGGCAGCTTGTCCCGCTGATTGTTGCCATAGTCAACGGAGTCGGCCGATTCTCCACCCACGGCCCAGGTCGTAGATCCCAACGCGGCCGGCGCCAGATCGTCGCGCAACTGGTCCAGCGCGACCTCGGCGTTCCCACTGCTCTCCGGCAACACCGACACGACCGTCAGCACAGCGGTTTCACCAGACTGCCTAACCGCATCCGCCGGCGGTACGACGAACTTCCCGCTCTGTACGGCGGACTCCTGCAACCGAGCCAGCCCCGCGGCAGCACCGTCGCCTCGCGCGACCACGTCGTACGAGAGGCCGCCCTGCGACGGGAAGTTCTCCTGCAGCGCCTTGAACGTGCGCACCTCGGGAATGCTCTGCGGCAGTGAGTTCAGGTCGCCCGACTCGGTCTTCATCCCGAGTGCCGGTACGGCGAGCGCCACCACGACGACGGCCGAGAGCGACAGTGCCGCCCGCGGGTGACGCAGTACGGGCGCCAGGATGCGGCGGCTGATCCCACCGGGACCGATGCGCCGGTTGAGCCGCCACAGCAGCGGGACGCGCGGCCGGTCGACCCGGTGCCCCAGCTTCGCGAGCAAGGCCGGGAGGACGGTCAACGAACCGAGGACCGCCACCGCGACGACCACGATCGTTGCCGTCGCCATCGAGGCGAACGTCGCGTCCTGAGCGACGTACAGGCCGGCCATCGAGACGATCACGGCGACACCGGACACGACCACCGAGTGCCCGGAGGTAGCCGCGGCGATCTCGACGGAGTGCAAAGTGTCCCAGCCCTTGCGGCGTTCCTCGCGTTCACGCTTGAGGTAGAAGAGCGAGTAGTCGACGCCGACGGCCATCCCGATCAGCAGTACGACGTTCGCGACCGAGCCGCCGTCCGGGAAGAGGTAGGACAGCGGCGCGTAGAAGCCGAGGGCCGCGCCGACGGCCGAGAACGCCAGCAGGACAGGGATTCCGGCCGCGATCAACGCGCCGAAGGCGAGCAGCATCAACCCGAAGGTGATCGGCAGGCTGAGCTTCTCCGCCTTCGCGAGATCGGACCCGACCTGCTTCCAGATGCCCGCGTCGAGGGAGGCCTCCCCGGCCTGCGCGATGCTCAGGCCTGGGTTGGCCTGCTGCACCTCGCCGGTGGCGGCGACGACCTTCTCGATGGCGTCGGCCGCGTCGTCCGCCGTACCTTTCAGCTCGATCGGCAGCAGTGCTGCCTTGCCGTTCTCCGACCAGACCGGCTGGCCAACGCTTTGGACCGCCTCGAGGGCGCTGAACTTCTGCCGGAGCTGGCCGATCGCCGTTGTGGCGGCCGCCTTGTCCAGCGGCCCGTCCGGATCGGTCAGCAACACGGTCTCGCTCGGTTTGTCGGCGAGTCCGGCCTGCTGGATCAGTTCGGCGGCCTGCCCCGACTGCCCGACCCAGGTGTCCTTGTCCTGAGTTTGCTGCTTCGGGATCGCCACCGACATCCCGACCGCCACGACGACGAGCAACAGCCACAGGCCGATCGCCCGCCATGGATGGGTGGCACTCCAGCGCGCCACCCGCACAGTCACCGAACCTCTGCTCACGCTCGTTCTGTTCACAGAACGAGCCTCGCTGGACGGCGCGCGGAACTCAGGAGTCCTGCGCCCCCACCGGAGGTAGACCTACCTCTACCCGGCGACGGGTTCGGCGGCGCGGGCGCGGAGGCGGCGGAGCATCCGGGCGTCCTCGAAACCGACCGCTCGGGCCGCCGCCTCGATCGTGGTGCCGTGGCCGATCAGGTGTTCGGCGCGCTCGAGGCGGAGGAGTTGCTGGTAGCGCAGCGGGGTCAGGCCGGTCGCGGTGGTGAAGATCCGCGTCAGGGTGCGTTCACTGACCCCGATCTGCTGGGCGAGCTCGGTCAGCAGCAGGCGATCGGCGTACCGGGCGTCGATCAGGTCCTGCACCCGATGGGCGAGGTCGCTGAGGTGACCGCGGTGCCGCAGCATCGCGCTCTCCTGCAGTTCGTCGCCGTTCCGACGCGCGTACACGACCATCTCCCGCGCGATCCGCGCCGCCGCCTCGGCACCACGCGCGACCGCGACCAGGTGCAGTGCCAGGTCGATCCCGCTGGCGATCCCGGCCGAGGTGATCACGCGGTCGTCCACGACGTACAGGACGTCGCGGACGATAGTCGCCTTCGGGTAGCGCGCCGCCAACTCGTCGGTCAGGTCGTGGTGCGTGGTGTACCGGTGCCCGTCCAGCAACCCGGCCGCACCGAGCGCGTCGGCACCCGAACACACACTCACCACCGATCCCCCGGCCGCATGATGACTCCGCAACCGGTGCCGCGTCTCCGGGCCGATCGGCGGCACCGGCGACAACCGCGGCGACCGCCACCCCGGTACGACGATCAGGTCGTCAGGACCGAGGTCCGGCCAGTCCAGCCGCGCCTTCACCGGCACCCCTTGGGCGGTGACGATCTCGTCGACCTCGGCCACATAACTCAGCTGGTAGCCGTAGCCGAGGTCGTTCGCGGTCGAGAACACCTGCGCCGGCCCGGCCAGATCCAGCAGGTGCAGTTTCGGCACCAGCAGGAAGACGACCTGGGTAGTCATGATCCAGTCAGGATGCCACGGGTACGGCGGTCAGTTCGTCGAGCGCCCGGATGGTGGCGAACCGGCCGGCCAGGGCGTACTCGGTCCGCTCGGTGACGACCTCCGGGCTGAGCGTCCGCGGGTCGGCCAGGATCTCGTCGAGGGTCGCGTCCGCGGGCATGGTCCAGTGCGGCAGCGGGGTAGTCGCGGTCGCCTCGGAGACGAAGACGACCTCGTACCCGAGGTCCGACGCGACCCGGGCGGTGGTCTCGCAGCACTGCTCAGTGCGGATACCGCTGATCACGAGGTCGGTGACGCCGTGCTGCGTCAGGAGCTGCTGCAGATTCGTTGTGGTGAAGGCGTTGTGGGACGTCTTAGTGATCAGCGGCTCACCCTCGATCGGCGCGAGTCCCTCGATCAGCCGGACGTGGCCCTCCGCCGGGTCGAAGGCGCCGCCGGTGCCCGGCTCGGTGTGCAGGACCCAGACGACCAGGTCACCGGAGTCCCGGGCCGCGTGGACCAAGCGGTCGACCCGCTCGGCGATGTCGGGGTGGTTCACGGCCGCCCAGTTCGGGCGGACCCTGAACGATTCCTGGACGTCGATCACGATCAGTGCGGTTCGGCTCATACCGCTCATCCTCGCGGCGTACGTCGTACCCCTAGTAGACCCGATCGGGGCGGGGACCGGACCGATCCGGTCAGCACCGGCCAGTCCCCTCGATCACACCGGAGACATCGGACGAATTCGAACCGTTACGAACTGTTCCAAACATTGGCCTGGCGTGCTTATCGTGCCGAACAGCCGTTCTACAACGATTGAGGGGATTGCGATGCCCGACCACCTGCCCCGCCGCCAGGTCCTCCGGACCGCCGGCGCACTGGGCTTGGGTGCCGCCGCCGCGGGCGCTTTGCACAGCACCGCCGAGGCCACCACCCAGGCCAGTTCCACCGCTGGTACGAACGCTAAGTTGGCCGCCATGGGCGAACACCACGGCAAGCTCGAGATTCGCAAGGAACCGTTCGGCACCACCCCGGGCGGCCAGCAGGTGGACGTGTACACGTTCACCAACGGCCAGGTGACGATCTCGATGCTGACCTGGGGGGCCACCATCCAGCGCGTCGAGACCCCGGACCGGCGCGGCCGGACCACCAACATCAGCCTCGGCTTCGACAACCTGCCCGACTACGCGGCACTCAGCCCGTACTTCGGTGCCACCATCGGCCGCTACGGCAACCGGATCGCGAAGGGCCGGTTCACGCTGGACGGGACGACGTACCAGATCCCGATCAACAACGGCGAGAACGCGTTGCACGGCGGCACCATCGGCTTCGACAAGAAGGTCTGGAAGGCGGTGGTCGTCCGCAATGACAAGGCCGTCGGCGTCGCCTTCACCTACGTCAGCCCCGACGGCGAGATGGGCTTCCCTGGTGAGCTCACCAGCACAGTGACGTACACGCTGGACAAGCGCGACAACCTGCGCATCGACTACCACGCGACCGTCGCGGGCAAGCCGACCATCGTCAACCTGACCAACCACGTGTACTTCAACCTGCTCGGCGAGGGCAATGGAACCATCTACGACCACGTGCTGGAGCTGAACGCGCCGAAGTACACCCCGGTCGACGCCGGTCTGATCCCGACCGGCGAGCTCGCGCCGACCGCCGGTACGCCGTTCGACTTCAGCAAGCCGACCGCGATCGGCGCCCGGATCCGGCACGACCACCCGCAGCTGATCGTCGGCCGCGGGTACGACCACAACTTCGTCCTCGGCGGTCAACCGGACGACGACGGTCTCCGCTTCGCCGGCCGATTCACCGAGCCCGAGCACGGCCGCACGGTCACCGTGCACACCGACCAGCCCGGCGCCCAGTTCTACAGCGGCAACTTCCTCGACGGCACGTTCCTCGGCATCGGCAACAAGGCCTACCGCCAGGGCGACGCCTTCGCCTTCGAGACCCAGCACTTCCCGGACTCCCCGAACCACCCCAACTTCCCGTCCACAATCCTGCGCCCCGGCGAAACCTACAAGTCCACCACCATCTACACCTTCGGCACCAAGTAGCCCCGGCTCACGCAGAGAGGTGGTCCCGTCACCGACGGGGCCACCTCATGCCGTTCGGGGCCCACGCATTGCCTGCGCGGGGTAACGAGCGCAGGGTGGCGGTAGAGGGTGGGTGACAGGTTGTGGCGGTGCCGACGATCGAATCGGCCCGCGGACCGGGGCCGTGGGCGCTGTGGGCGACCGTCGTGGCGGGTTTCGGCACGCTGGTCGTCTCGGTCGCGCTCGCGTTGGCGGGCGACGAACTGGTCCGGCCGGGCCTGCAGGCACTGCTCTTCAACTGGATCACCATCCCGTACCTGATCAGCGGGACCCTCGCCTGGTGGCGCCGGCCGGCGAGCCGGCTCGGTCCGCTGATGATCGCCACCGGTTTCGTGATGGCCTTGACCGCCCTGCAGTGGTCGACCGTGCCGGTGCTGCTCTCGATCGGCCATCTGCTCGACCTGCTACCGGCCGCCATGTTCCTGCACGTGTTCCTCGCCTATCCGACCGGACGGGTGACAGGACGGCTCCGCCGCCTCGTCGTCGGCTGCGGTTACGCGACCGCGCTGGTCCTGCAGCTCGCGAAGATCCTGCTCGGGATCAACCCGGACAGCATCTTCACCGTCACGACGCGACCGGTCCTGGCCGGCCGGATCGAGCAGCTCGAGCTGATCACGATGAGCGTGCTGCTGCTCGTCGGCGCCGCCCTTCTGCTGGTCCGGCGACCGTCTGCGAGCCTGGTCCGTCGACGGCCGGTTGCGTTGCTCGTGGACAGTTACGGGCTGGCACTGATCATGCTCGCGATCCTGTTCATCGCGGGACTGCGGGGCTGGCCGCAGATCGAGACCGTTCGGCACGTCACGTTCGCGGCGCTCGGACTCGCGCCCGTCGTGTTCCTGCTCGGGCTGCTGGACGCCCGGCTGGCCCGCACCGATGTCGGCACGTTGCTGATGGACCTGCGCGCACACCCGGCCGGCGACCTGCGCGAGCCGCTGGCGCGAGCCCTGCACGATCCCTCGTTGACCATTGCCTTCTGGTTGCCGAAGTACGGCAGCTGGGCCGACTCCGAAGGACATGCGGTCACCCTGCCCGACGTGGCCGACGGGCGGGCGACGCGGGTCATCTATCGCGATGACGAACCCGTCGTCGCCCTCGAGTTCGACCGGTCGCTCGGGGACGAGCACGAGTTGCTGGACGCGGTCGCGGCGGCGGCCGGCATCGCCTTGGAGAACAGCCGCCTACAGGCAGAGCTGCGGGCCAGGCTGCACGAACTGCAGGGTTCGCGCGCGCGCGTCATCGACGCCGAGCAGCAGGAACGGAAGCGGCTCGAACGCAACCTGCACGACGGTGCACAGCAGCGACTGGTCGCGCTGGCGCTCGAACTCGGACTGATCGCCGGCCGGTCCGCCGATGACGCCGACACCAAGGCGCGCCTGATGCGGGCCAAGCTGCAGGTCACCACATCGCTGGACGAGCTCCGGGATGTTGCGCGCGGCATCCATCCGGCGGTCCTGACCGGTCATGGTCTGGGAGTCGCGCTGGAGTCCCTCGCCGCCGAGGCTGTCGTCCCGGTCACGCTGGAGGTCGCGGCCGGCGGAAGGCTGCCCGAGCACGCCGAGGTCGCCGCGTACTACGTGGTCAGCGAGAGCCTGACGAACATCGCCAAGCACGCCCACGCGAGTACGGCGTCCGTTCGCGTCACACGGTCCGCCGGTCAACTCGTCGTCGAGGTTCTCGACGACGGCGTCGGCGGCGCGGACACCGAACGCGGGTCGGGCCTGCGCGGTCTCGCCGACCGGGTCGAGGCGATCGGCGGCCGGCTGCGGATCTGGAGTCCCCCCGGCGGCGGCACCCGGCTCGAGGCGGAGATCCCATGCGGGTAGCCATCGCCGAGGACAGCGTGCTGCTGCGCGAGGGACTGACCAGGATCCTCGGCGACGCCGGCTTCGAGGTGGTCGCGGCGTACGACAATGCCGACGACCTGCTGCGGTACGTCCGCGGCTTCCCGCCGGACATCGCGATCCTCGACATCCGGCTGCCACCGACCCACAACGACGAAGGCATGCGCGCCGCGCTGCAGATCCGCGAGCACCATCCCGGCTTGGGGGTACTCGTGCTGTCGCAATACCTCGAGCTCGGCCTGGCGATGCAACTGCTGTCCGAATCGGCCGAAGGCGTCGGCTACCTGCTGAAGGACCGGATTAGCGACGTCGAGGACTTCACCGGCGCGGTACGGCGGGTGGCCGGTGGCGGCTCGGCCATCGATCCGAAGATCGTCTCCACCTTGCTGCAACGACGGCGCAGCGACGACCCGCTGGCCGTGCTGACGCCGCGCGAACGTCAGGTCATGGAACTGATGGCGACCGGCGCCTCCAACCAGGGCATCGCGGACGACCTGGTGGTCACGTTGCGGGCCGCGGAGAAGTACGTCTCCGGCATCTTCACCAAGCTCGGTATTCCGTCCACGCGCAGCGAGTCCCGCCGCGTGCTCGCCGTACTGCTGTACCTGCGCGCCTGACGAGACACCAGAAACCCGAACCCCTCCTTCACCGGTTGCCCGGTCTGCCGAACGCGCCCGGCGGCGCGAGTCTCGAGGTAGACCCCTGGAGGCACCCGTGAAAACCCGCATCATCCAGAACCAGCCTGACGACGACGGCACACCGCCACCGGCCAGGCAGCCCGCACCCGCCGGCAATCACTCTTCCGCAAGGAGATCCGTCATGTCGTTCATCCGCAACCACCCCGTGGCCAGCTTCTTCGTCCTGGCCTATGTCCTGGCCTGGGCAGGCATCCCGTTCGGGAGCTTCTTCGCTCCCGGCGCCCTGATCGCCGCCCTCGTCGTCGTCTCCCTGACCGAAGGTCTCGCCGGCCTGAAATCCATCGGTGCCCGGATGATCCGCTGGCGGGTTCGCTGGATCTGGTACGTCGTCGCGATCGCCGTACCGCTCCTCGTGCACTTCGTGACGATCGGGATCAACCAGGCCCTGGGCGCACCGGCGCCCGGCTCCGGCCAGTTCACGCCCTGGTACGGCATCGCGATCGTGATCGGGATGAACATCGTCAACCCGACCGGCGGCCCGTTCAGTGAAGAGCCGAGTTTCCGTGGTTACGCCCAGCCCCGGCTGCAGGCGAACCGCACCCCGCTCGCCGCGACCGCGATCATGGCCGCGGCCATCACCGGCTGGCACCTGCCCCTGTTCTTCATCTCGTCGTTCGGCCTGCAGCCCTTCGAGGCGCTGACCACGGTCGCGGTCACCTTCTGGTACGCGTGGCTGTTCAACCACGCCGCCGGCAGCGTGCTCATCACCCTCATCGCGCACGCCACCGAGGGCAGCATCAACACCGAAGACCTCTGGCCCGCCGGCGTGGACGCGACGCGGGAGACGTGGCTGTACGTCGCCGTGTGGTGCGCGGTCGCCGTCGTCCTGCTGATCGGCAGCCGCCGCTTCTGGACCAGTCCCGCACCAGCCGAAGCCGTCGAACCGCGCCATCAGACCAACGTCACGGAGACAGTCTCATGACCACCACAGTCCCTACTCCTGCAGTCCGCCGCTCGTGGAGTGGCTGGCGCACCTTGCTGGTCGTCGCGGGATCCATTGCCGGCCTGGTCAGCGTCGTCCTGTTCGCGATCGGCGGCTTCGGGCTGTGGGCCCAGCAGCAGCGCGACGGCAACGGCTACTACACCGCGGGACCGGAGCGGGTCAGCACCGGCACGTCGGCGTTGGTCTCACCGTCGCTCGACATCGGCGGCACCGGGCCGGACGCGTTCTACACCGACGATTTCCTCGGTGAGGTCCGGGTCGACTTCGCCTCGACCTCCGGCGCGCCGGTGTTCATCGGTATCGGGCCGGCCGCCGACGTCGCGGCGTACCTGGACGGCGTCGGCCACGACGAGGTCGTGGACTTCGATGTCGATCCCTTCAAGCTCTCCACGACGGCCCGCGCCGGCGACAAGCCTGCCGCGGCACCCGCCGGCCAGACCTTCTGGGTCGCCTCCGCCACCGGCACTGATTCCAGCACCCTCACCTGGACCGCCAAGAGCGGCGACTGGTCCGTGGTGATCATGAACGCCGACGGTTCGCGGAACGTCGCGGCCGAACTGAGTATGGGCGGAACCGTCCCCGCCGTCGAAGGCATCACCGTCGGCTCTCTCGTCGGCGCCGTCCTGATGCTGCTCATCGCCGCCGCCCTCGTCATCCCCGCCTTCACCACCCGGCGCGCCGCGCCGGACCGCGAGCGAAGGGTTACCTAACTCGCTTAGGGTCGTGAATATGTCGGAGCCGGTACTGCAGATTCCGTTCGAGGATGCGTTTCGGTTCGATCCCTCGCCGACGTTCGCCGAGCTCCGGGAGAACCAGCCGGTGGCGCGGGTGCGGACGTTGGCGGGGGCCGAGGTCTGGCTGGTGACGCGGTACGACGACGTGCGGATGGTGCTCGCGGATCCGCGGTTCTCGCGGGCGGCCGTCGTCAAGCAGGGCGCACCGCGGGTCGCGCTGGCCAAGCCGATGCCGAACAGCCTGACCACGACCGACCCGCCGGAGCACACCCGGTTGCGGAAGCTGGTGTCGTCGACGTTCGCGCACCGGCGGATCGAGCGGACCCGGCCGTGGGTGGCGGACCTCTCCGCACAGCTTGCCGGGGATGTGGCGAGAGCCGGGGACGGCGCCGACATCCGGCAGCTGGTCGCGTTGCCCTTGCCGATCCAGGTGATCTGCCAGCTGCTCGGCGTACCGTACGAGGACCGCGAGCAGTTCCGTGAGTGGACCGAGCTCGGGTACAGCATGAAGATGGCCGAGAAGGATCTGGTCGAGGACGCGATGACCAGTCTGACGGCGTACATCGAGGACCTGGTCACCAAGAAGCTCGCGAACGCCGACAAGCCGGCCGAGGACCTGCTCGACGAGCTCGTCCGCGCCCGCGAGGAGGGCGACCGGCTCAGTCAGGAAGAGCTAATCGCGTTCGGGGTGAACCTGCTGGTCGCCGGCCACGAGACCTCGGCGAACCAGATCTCGAGCTGCGTCGCGACGTTGCTGCGATGGCCGGAGAACTGGGCGAAGCTCGTCGACAACCACGAGCTGGTCCCGTCGGCGATCGAGGAGCTGCTGCGCTTCAACCGCTTCAGCGAGGTCGGTCAGTTGCGTGTCGCGGTCGAGGACCTCGAGCTGCACGGCGCACAGATCAAGGCCGGCGAGGGCGTGATGGCCGCGCTCAACTCGGCCAACCGGGACCCGCGCGCGTACGACGCTCCCGACGAGCTGCGGCTGGATCGGCCGGACAACAAGCACCTGTCGTTCGGCTTCGGGCCGCACTTCTGCCTGGGTGCGCAGCTGGCCCGGATCGAGCTGCAGGAGTCGTTGCTGGCCCTGGTACGGCGGTTCCCGCGAATGAGCCTGGCGAAGCCGGCCGAGGAGCTCGAGTGGCGGCGCGTGCTTGTGAGTGGCCTCGCTGAGCTGCCGGTGAACCTCGGCCTCGAAGGCTGAGATCCACCGGCAGGTCGTTCAGTTCTGCGACGTACTGATTCAGTTTTGCGAAGTGAAGGCCAAGCCGTGCTCGGCCTCGTACTGCTCGATGAAGCGCGCGGCCATCGGCTCGCTCGACGCGATCGCATCGGCCAGCTTCTTCGCCGTACGCTCGTGACCCTCCGGCCAGTCGGACAGCAAGGCCCACGCGCGCATCCGCTTCTTCTCCAGCGCGGTCGGCTCCGGCTGGTCGTCCGCCGGCTCGGCCTTCTGGGCAGCCGGCTCGGGGTTGACGACCGGAGCGGTGATCAGCGCCGGCGGCTGCGTGTCGGTCGCGTCGGCGAACGGCGACGGCGGCTGCGGCTTCTGCACCACCGGCTCGGCCTTCGGCTGCGGGGCCAGCGGCTTGAGCTTGGCAGCCCCGTTGCGCTGGGCCCCGTTCGTCGCGGCGCCGTTGCTCGCGGCACCGTTCTGGGCGCCGTTGGACTGGACGACGTGCTGCGGTTCGCTCTCGTCCTCGACCACGACCGCCTCGGCGACCGACTCGTCGGTGCTGTTGATCGGCTGGTAGTCGACAGCCATCAGCTCACCGGTCCAGGCGTCCTCGTCGCGCAGCGACAGGCCGCCGTCGGTCCGGATCTGCTGCGGCTTGCCACCCTCGAGCACCCAGACCGCCGCGCGCAGGTCACCGCGCTCCTCGAGCTCCGCCGGCTCGGGGGGCGGCGAGATCGCCTTGGTCAGCTTGTTGGTGATGACCTCGTAGTTGATCCGCTCCTCGAGCATCCCGGCCAGCCGGTCCGGGTCGTACGTCGTCTCGGCGATCTTCGCCAGCCGCTCGTCCTGGTGCTCGGACCGGATGTACTCGGCAACGGTCCCGGCGATGGCCTCGCGGCGGCTCCGGTTCCGGATCTGGTGATGAGCCGCGCGGAGGCTCTCGTACAGGCCGTAGCCGTGCTCGATCGCCAGCGACCGGGCCAGCCAGGTGACCCGGGGCTCGCGGGCCCACTGGATGACGCCGTACACCGGGCCGGTCTCGCGCATCTGACCCGCGCGCCGCAGTGCGTCGCGGCGACGGGCCGAGCTGTGGATCAGCCAGAGCACGTAGGCGAACGCCGACAGGCCGCCGAAGCCGAAGGCGAGGAACCGCTCCTCCGGGCGCCAGTGGCCGACCACGTTGAAGACGACCGCGACGAGCGCCGCGAAGAACGACATCGCGCGGTAGGCGTAGGCCTGCTCACCCTTGCGCCGGCGCAGGTCGGCGAGCGCGGCGGTGGCGACACCACCGAGCTCGAGCACCGCGACCGCGGGCGTCACGAGGAGGATCTTGAGGAACGTCGAGAAGCCGGAGTCCGGCCAGGGGATGTGGGTCACGCCGGCCCAGACCTGGCCGACAAGTGCAGCCGCGGCCGCAGTGGCGTAGAAGGCGTAGGCGACCTTGTCCGCACCGGTTAGGGGTACGTTCGCCAGTTCGCCAGTACTGGGATTGCTGGTGTTCTCCTGCAAGACGTGGTCTCCTGACCGGTTTGGGCTCTCCGGCAGTTTCGTCGGGAATGGTAGTACGGCGACCTCTCCCCCGAATGGGCGCTGCACGAGGCTACCGGTTTCCGGCCCCGATAGGGGAGGCGAATCCGGAAAACGTCTCGAACCTCCCCACTCTCACCGACCTTCACACCTCCCAATTCATTTAACTGTGACCTTCACAGGGAGGTCACAGGGAAATCGGAGGGTGTCCGAGGGGTGGGTGCTCATGCTGGGGGCATGAGGTCGAGGTGGGGGTTCGCGGCGCGCTCGTTGAGCGTGCGGGTCGCGGCGGCGATGGTGGTGCTGGTCGCGGTGGTGAGTGTCGTGATCAGCGTGCTGACGACGGCCGCGATCAGTTCGTACCTGACCAAGCAGTTGGACAGCAAGGTGCAGGCGTCGCAGGGCCGGGCGATCGGGGTGCTGACCAAGGGCGGCGGTGGCCCACCGGGGGATGCGCCGCACGGGCAGGACGCGGGCACGGTGACCGCCTACCTGACGCCGTCGAGTGCCAGCGGCAACGTCATCACCGCGGACGGCGTGGTGGCGGACCTCTCGGACACGGCAGTGTCCGTACTCGACGACGTACCGGTTGATGGGACGAACGACACCGTCGACCTCCCGGGGCTCGGGGAGTACCGAGTGCACGCGTCGCAGTTCGAGGGGGTCACGGTGGTCACGGGGCTGCCGACGAAGGACATCGACGACACGATCAACAGCCTGATCGGCTGGGAGGTGCTCTTCGGCGGCATCGGCGTACTGACCGCGGGTGGCGTCGCGGTCTTCGTCGTACGGCGTCAATTGCGGCCACTGCGCCGGGTCGCGCAGACCGCCCGCGAGGTGGCCGGCCTACGACTCGACACCGGCGAGATCGGGTTGACCGCACGGGTGCCGGACCAACTCACCGACGAGCGGACCGAGGTCGGCCAGGTCGCCGTCGCACTCAACACCTTGCTGGGCCGCATGGAGCACGCACTCGACGCCCGCCACCGGAGCGAGCAACAAGTCCGCCAGTTCGTCGCCGACGCCTCCCACGAACTCCGCACACCCCTGACCACGATCCACGGCTATGCCCAACTAAGCCTCCGCCAACGCGATCCCGAGCTCTACACCCATGCCATGGGCAAGGTCATGGTCGAGGCCACCCGAATGGCCTCCCTGGTCGAAGACCTCTTGCTACTGGCCCGCCTCGACGCCGGCCGGCCGCTCGACCTCCGGCCCGTCGACCTCAACCGGCTGGCGCAGGACTCGGTGACCGACGCACGGATCGTCGGTCCCGACCACCATTGGGCACTCAACCTGCCGCCGGAACCCTTGGTGGTCACGGGCGACGAGCAGCGGCTGCACCAGGTCGTGGCGAACCTGCTCAGCAACGCCCGGAGACACACGCCGGCCGGGACCACCGTGACCGTCGGATTGATGGCCGACGACCGCCATTCGGCCGTCCTCACCATCCACGACGACGGCCCCGGCATCCCGGCCGACCTGCAACCGAACGTCTTCGAACGCTTCACCCGCGCCGATGCGTCACGCACCCGCGACTCCGGCGGCTCGGGCCTGGGACTGTCTCTCGCTCAATCCATCACCGAGGCCCACGGCGGCGTCGTCACGGTCACGTCCCGTCCCGGCGACACGTGCTTCACGCTCGCTCTGCCTCGCTGACTAGCCGGCGGTGAGGGCCTTTTGGGCTTGGGCTGCGAGGGTTTTGGCTCGTTGGTCGTCGGAGAGGCCGTCGGCAACCAGTACGGCGTACTTCAGTCGGAGGGTCTCGCCCGCGGTGAAGGGGAGCTCTTCGGAGAAGAAGGGGGCCGGGCAGACGGCGGCGAAGTCCTCGGAGCGGACGAACCACTCCGGTGGGTGCCGGACGTTGTCGGTGGCATCGGCGACGATGATCGTCGAGGCGGTGTCGGTTTCGTCCTGGCGGGCGGTGAAGCCCATCCACGGTGCGCGCTGACCGCGGAGCTCGTCGCGGCCCTTGCCCTGCGGGGCGAGGATCGTGCCGTTGGTGAACGCGCGCGGTCCACGCCAGAACAGACCGCCGTAGCCGGCGTTCGGCCGGCCGGCCGTGGTCGGGCTGCCGATCTGGATGGTCTCGCCGGAGACGTTCGTCATCGCGGTCTCGTAGACCAGCACCCAGCCGTCGTCCGCGAGCCGCGCGGTGATCGTGCGCGCCTCGTCGACGACATGCTTGCCGCCCTGGGTGTGCCAGGACAGCTGGTGGGCGAACCGGACCTCGTCATCGGCCACGTCGAGCGCGTCGACCCGGTCGTGGTCCTGCGAACCGTTGTTGTCGAGCGGCTTATACCCGTTCTCCTTGGTGAACGTCGGCCCGCCCCAGAAGTTGTCGTGCCCGAAGTGCGGCAACGACCAGGACATCCCCTTGTGCCAGAGGTGGTCCCAAGGCCGGTACACGCTGACCAGGTCGCCGGTCAGCGTCCGGATCGGGTGGAAGTACGGTCGCGGCGACTCGTACTGCGGATCGTCCGCGTTGTAGACGTAGGTGAACAGCTCGCCATCGCCCGCCGTCACCTGGATCGAATGTCCGACAGCGTGGTTACAGCCGAGGTTCTGCGTCATCAATTCTCCCGTGTCGCTGGAATACTCCAGGGCGCCCCGAGTTCGCTGAACAACGCCAGCTCGTCCGAGGCCCGATCGATCCATTGCTCGACGTTGAGCACGACCGGATGCCGTTCGAGTTCTTCGTCCTCCCACCGGATCAGCCCGGCCGGGATCTCGGCCGGGTCCTTCGCCGTCCGCACCGCCTCGACGACGCGGGTGAATCCACCCGTCGCCTCCAGCGGGCAATACAGCGGTACGGCGGGATCCGCACGATGAGCGAGCAGGTTCTCCAAGAGATCAGCCCGCTCGTACTTCGTGGTCCCCGCACTGGTTTCGAGGGTGTCGGACGCATACCGCAGTACGGCGCGCCCCTGCGAGCCGTGCACGATCACGGCCGGCTCGAGATGCTCCGCGGCGCACAACGTGACCGCGATCAGGATCGTCGTACCGCGGCCGGTGACGATCCGGACCGTGGACGTGTCGTCGGACTCGATCGCGTTCGCCCGGTACAGCTCGGTCTCCACCGACCGTACGTCGTCAGCACCCGTCGACCCGTCGAGCAGCAAGGCGGCCGCGGTCGCGTGGGCCAGCGGGTTCGTCACCGCACC
The DNA here is from genome assembly GCF_040638415.1 of Kribbella sp. NPDC026596. NCBI lineage: Bacteria > Bacillati > Actinomycetota > Actinomycetes > Propionibacteriales > Kribbellaceae > Kribbella > Kribbella sp. NPDC026596. The sequence goes on from NZ_JBEZYF010000002.1 coordinate 123,159, forward strand.
GTCGACCACCGCCACACCGTCGAGCGTCCGATGCCCGGCCCACCGGGCCCGCTGGAAGTACCGCGCCTTCCGAACCCACTTGCCCACGGCACTGATCCCGCGGATCTCGCCAAGCCGGCCGTCGGCAACCATTCCAGCCAGCGTCAGCGTGGCCTGGGACGCCTGCGCCTGGAAGCCGACCTGACAGGCCCGTCCGGTCTCCGCGACCACCGCGGACAACTGCTCGAACTCGGCCAGCGACGCGGTCGGCGGCTTCTCCAGCAGTACGTCGACCCCCGCGCGCATCGCCAGCGTCGCCAGCGGTACGTGCGTCTGGATCGGCGTACTGATGATCACCACGTCGACCTCGGTCGCCGCGAGCAGCTCGTCCAGACCACCGAAGACCTGCACGTCAGGCGGCAGCTCCGTGGCCGGCTGCGGATCGGCCACGGCGACCAGCTCGGCCTGGCCGGCCGCGGCGAGCCGGGCCACGTTGCGAACATGGGAGGCCCCGTGGCCGTGGATTCCCACCACGGCCACGCGAGGCCCCGTCATCGACAATCAGTTGCCGATAGCAACACTATTTCAGCTCCCCGTTGACCTCGTCCAGGAACTGCTGGGCCGCCTTGTCGGGGGCGAGCCGGCCGAACAGCACCTCGGTCGTGTAGCGCTGGATGATCTTCTCCACCTGACCACCACCGACCGGCGGCGCCGGCGACGGCTCGCCGAGGTCCTTGCCGATGTCCTGGATGAACTTCGCGGACGCGGCGTCGGCCGGCTGCAGCTTCGGCGTCACCTCGGCGCGGATCTCGGTGTTCGGCGGCACGCCCCGCTCGGCCAGCAGGATACTCCCGGCGGCGGTGCTGTTGGCCAGGTAGTTGACGAACTCGCCGGCCTCCTTCTGGTGCTTCGTCCGGGACGAGATCGACCAGAACATGGAGCCCTTGTAGTAGGAGCCGTTCGTACTCGCGCTGCCGTCCGGGCTCGGGATCCGCAGCAGCTTCAGCTGCTGGCCGGACGCCTTGCTCAGCGCGTTGAGCTGGTTGCTCCAGACGAAACTCATCGCCAGCTTGCCCGTCGCCATCGCGGACTGGTCGAGCGGCGCGTTCATGTCCTGCGCGGTGAACTCGGCCGACGGGATCGCCTTCGAGTCGCGCAGCTTCAGCACATAGTTGTAGAAGTCGGTCGTCTTCTCGGGCGAGACGCCGAGCTTGCCGTCCTTGGTCCACAGCGACTCGCCGTGCTGGCGGGCCCACAGGTTGAGCGCAGCCTCGTTCGTACCGGGTGCACCGGTGCCCCAGGCCTTGCCGTTCATCTTCGTGGAGATCTCGGCGGCGATCCGGTTGAAGTCGTCCCAGGTCCACGAGGTGTCGTCCGGGATCGCCACGCCCGCGGCCTTGAAGACAGCCGGGTTCGCGATCACCGCGAACGAGTTGATCCCCGCGTTCAGGCCGTACAGGCCGCCGTCGAACTCACCGGCGCCCAGCGTGTCCGGCTCGAACTTGGCGGTGTCCAGCCCGTTGGCCTTCTTCAGGTCGAGCAGCGCGCCGCGGTCGGCGTACTCGCGCAGGTACTTCTCGTCCATCTGGATGATGTCCGGCGCGTCGTTCGCGGCGACCGTGGTGGCGAGCTTGTCCCAGTAGCCGGCCCACTCGCCGAACTCACCCTTGATGGTGACGTTCGGATGGTCCTTCTTGTAGGCGTCGATCGTCTGCTGGGTCAGCTTGGTCCGGGTGTCCGATCCCCACCAGGTGAAGCGGAGCGTGACCGGACCGTCGGCGGACGAGCTGCCACCGCCGCCGGAGTCACCGCCACAGGCGCTCGCGGCGAGCAGGGTGGTAGCGATCGCGACGGCGGCCAGGCCTCGCAGGCGCCGGCCCGCGGTGGGTGGGATGTGCGGCCTCATGATGTGCACCTTTCAGGGGTTACTTGATGCCGGTGGTCGCGATGCCCTTGATCAGGAACCGCTGGCCGAGCAGGAAGGCGAGGAAAACCGGGACGAGGGAGACAACCGACATGGCGAACATCGACCCCCACGACGTACTCGCGGTCGCGTCGACGAACGACCGCAGGGCGACCGGCACCGTGTACATCTTCGGGTCGGTCAGGTAGATCAGCTGGCTGAAGAAGTCGTTCCAGGTCCAGATGAAGGTGAAGATCGCCGTCGTGGCCAAGGCCGGCACCATCAGCGGCAGGATCACCCGCAGGAAGATCCCGCCCCGGCCGCAGCCGTCGATCCGGGCGGCTTCGTCCAGCTCGCGCGGGATGCCGCGGATGAACTGCACCATCAGGAAGACGAAGAACGCGTCGGTGGCGAGCAGCTTCGGCACGATCAGCGGCAGGACCGTGTTGATCCAGCCCAGGTGCGAGAACAAGATGTACTGCGGCACGATCACCACGTGAATCGGCAGCATGATGCTGAGCAGCATGATCGCGAACCAGAACTTCTTCCCGGTGAACTCCAGCCGGGCGAACGCGTACGCCGCCATCGAGCAGGACACCAGGTTGCCGAGGATCGCGCCGAACACGACCAGCGCCGAGTTCAGCAGGTAGCGGGTGAACGGTTCGGTCAGTGCGTTCCAGCCGACCCGGTAGTTCTCGATCCGCAGGTCCTTCACCAGGATCCCCGGGTCCCGGAAGATCTCGTTGCCCGGCCGCAGTGAACTGACCACCATCCAGATCACCGGGTAGAGCATCACCAGCGCGGAGGCCGCGAGGGCGACGTGGATCACGACCGGCCGGACGCGAGCCCAGCTGATCGGGGCGGACCGCCGCGCGGCCATCGTGCCTCGGAGCGTTTCAGTCGTCATAGAACACCCAGTACTTCGAGGCGAAGAAGTTCGCCGCGGTGAAGACCCCGATGATCACGAGCAGGAACCACGCCATCGCGGATGCGTAGCCCATGTCGAAATTGCCGAAGCCCCGGTCGTAGAGGTAGAGCGTGAAGAACATGGTCGAGTCCGACGGCCCGCCGCTGCCCCCGGAGACGACGAACGCCTGGGTGAACGACTGGAACGCGTGGATGATCTGCAGCACCAGGTTGAAGAAGATGATCGGGGTTAGCAGCGGCAGCGTGATGCTGAAGAACCGGCGCAGCGTGCCGGCGCCGTCCACCGACGCGGCCTCGTAGTACATTGTCGGGATCTGCCGCAGGCCGGCCAGGAAGATCACCATCGGCGACCCGAACGTCCAGACGTTCAGCACCACCAGCGTGCCCAGCGCCGTACTCGGGTCGGAGATCCAGCCCTTGCCGTCGATGCCGACCAGGCCGAGCACCTGGTTGAACAGCCCTTCGGTGCCGAACACCTGACGCCAGAGGACCGCGATCGCGACGCTCGAGCCGAGCAGCGACGGCAGGTAGAAGACCGACCGGTAGAAGGCCATCCCGCGGACACCGCGATCGAGTACGACGGCCAGCAGCAAGGCGATCGCGAGTTGCAGCGGCACCGAGACGAAGACGTAGGTGAAGGTCACCCGGAGCGAGTTGTGCAGCCGCTCGTCGGACAGCATCCGGGTGAAGTTCTCCAGCCCGATCCACTGCGGCGCCTGGATCAGGTTGTAGTCGGTGAACGACAGGTACAGCGAGGCCAGCATCGGCCCGATCGTGATCAGGAACAGTCCCAGCAACCACGGCGCGAGGAAGAGGTAGGCGGCCAGGTTGTCCTTCTTCTGACCGACCGGTTTCTTCCCCCGGAGGCTGCCGAGCTCACCCAGCGCACTCATGGTTTCTTACCTCCGGAAAGGACAGGGCAGGACCCGGAAAGCGCTTGCCTTGGCCGGTCAAGTTAGTACGAGAAACCGGTTTATGCAAGGGCTCGCACGCTCCCGGAGTGACCGGATGCGGACGGACTGCGAGCTATTGACAGGACAAAGTCGCGGGGTGACAGTTCTGATCATTTGGCAATCGCTTACCGACCTTCCGTGGAGGCCGCCCGATGCTGCGCCGTACCTTCCTCGCCGGTTCGCTGACCACCCTCACCGTCGGGGCGCTGCACTCGACCGACGCCGCGGAGGCGACAGTGACTGCTGTGGACGAGGACTTCCTGACCCTGCTGACCAACGCCAACCAGACCCAGATCCCGCTGGTGCTCGCGAACTACCAGAACACCTCAGACAGCATCCGGACGGTGGCGCGCAAGGCTCGCCGGCTGATCTCCGGGTACGTCTGGGGCCGGTCGTCGTACCACCACGACGCGTCGCTGCTCGCACCGCTCCAGTGGCTGGTCGAACAGTTGGCCTCGCGACAGCACGACGACGGTTTGTACGACGTCGGCAACCTGCACTCACCGCCCGACAGCGCGTTCGCGATCCAGGACGTCTGCACGCTCTACGCCCTCCTCGACGCCGACGACCAAGCAGCCACCCAGGGGCACCGCGCAATCCTCGCGACGGTGATCAAGAAGGCCGGGCCTGCGCTCGCGGCCGGCGGTGTGCACACACCGAACCATCGCTGGGAGGTCTCGGCCGCGTTGGCGCGGACCCATCACCTGTTCCCGGACCGCCGGTACGCCGCGCGGATCGACGACTGGCTCGACGAGGGCATCGACGCGACTCCGGACGGGCTCTACAGCGAGCGGAGTTCGACGTACGCGGCTGAGGTGACGAACCCGTGCCTGCTGACGATCGCCTGGCTGCGTGACAAGCCCGAGCTGGTCGACTACGTACGGCGCAACCTCGAGACGACGCTGTACCTCCTCGAGCCCAACGGCGAGGTGGACACAACGGCCTCCCGGAGACAAGACCAGAAGGGCATCCGGGACGTCTGGTGGTACCTGACCCAGTTCCGCGAGCTTGCCCTGCACGCCGACGACGGCCGGTTCACGACCGTTGCCAAGAGCATCGAACAGCGTGGGACCGGTGAGCTGGGCGACTTCCTTGCCGAGGTGCTCGAACGACCGGAACTGGCGGCCGTACTCCCGGCGGCAAAACCCGCGCCGACCGACTTCGTCCAGCACTACCCCTCGCAGGCCTCGGCCCGGCTCCGGCGCGGCGCCCGTACGGCGACAGTCTTCGGCGGAACCGACTTCCACGACATCCCAGTGATCTCGTCCGGGCTATCCACCAACCCGACGTTCTTCAAGCTCCGGCAGGGCGCTGCGATCCTCGACTCGGTCCGGCTGTCACCACAGTTCTTCAGTACCGGTCATTTCCGCAGCGACGGGCTGCGCCGGACCGGCCCGAGCACGTTCAAGCTGGGCGATGAGGTGAAGGTTCCGTACCACCTGCCGCTGCCGAAGCGGTACCGGCGGGCGGATGGCCGGTACGCGCTCACGCTGGACGGCCGGTTCTACGCGTCGATGGACTTCCCGCACCGGCCGAAGCAGTACCGCTCGCTGCGGACCGAGGTCACCGTGGTCGAGGTCGGCGACGGGTTCGACCTTACGTTCGAGCTGGACGGTGACGAGACCGCGTACGCGATCGAGCTCTGTTTCCGGGCCGGCACGTTGGCCGGTGTCGAGGCGTTGGATGCCCCTGGCAACTATCAGCTGGTGTCCGGGACCGGGAGTTACACCGTGGGCTCCGACCGGATCGAGTTCGGGCCGGGGAGTGGCGCCGCGCGGGTGCCGATGGACCCGGGCGAGCGGTTCACCTACCTGAACGGCAGCCTCACCCCGGACGGCCTCCGCGTCTACCTCACCGGACGCACTCCAAACCGGCAGGTGCTGAGATTGCGCACCTCGTAGCGAAAGCCCTTTGTGCGGGACGCGCGGCTGTGCTGCAGACCTGATGATTCGTATTATCACTGGCGTCTGGCTTGACCCTTGTCCGGTGGCCGGGCTACGGTCGGACGATGCCGGACAAGGCGACCAGACTGACGCAGCGCGATGTCGCGCGGCTGGCGAACGTCAGCCAGACGACCGTTTCGCTGGTGCTCAACAACCGTAGTGACGCGACCGCCCGGATCCCGGCCGAGACCCGGGACCGGGTGCTCAAGGTGATCCGCGAGACCGGCTACCAGGCCGATCCGCTGGCCCGCCGGATGCTCAAGCAGCGCAATCAGATCCTCGGGGTGTTCACCTACGAGTCGGTGTTCCCGAGCGCGAGTGGCGACTTCTACCACCCGTTCCTGGCCGGGATCGAGGACTGCGCCGAGCGACTCGGCTTGGACCTGCTGCTGTTCACCAGCGCACCGGTCACGTCCGGTCGACGCCGGATCTTCCACGAGAACAACCGCCTGCGCATCGCTGACGGCTGCCTCCTCCTCGGTCGTGACGTCCCCGCCGACGAGCTGGCCCGCCTCATCGCCGAGGACTACCCCTTCGTCTCCGTCGGCCGCCGCAACAATGCCGGCGGCCCAGTCCCCTACGTAGGCGCCGACTACACCACCGCCACCCGCCTGATGGTCGAGCGAGTCGTGGCCCTCGGGCACCGTCAGTTCGCGTACGCCGGGCCGGGCGTCGGTGCGGAGTCCTCAGCCGATCGCCTGCGTGGCTACCACAAGGCCGCAGGCCCCAAGGCTCTCCACCTAGCAGCCGGCGATCACCTGCTCGACTCTCTCCTTGATCGCAACATCACCGCGGTGTTTGTGGAGGAGCGGGCTGATGCCGCGGCGCTGGTGGCGGCGGCTTCTGCTCGTGGGGTTGACGTGCCTGGGGAGTTGTCGGTGGTGGCGTTGGGTGATTCGACGCGGCCGGTGGCGAGTGACATCGACTTCACCGGTTTCCACGTGCCGCGGCGCGCGATGGGGCTGCGGGCGGTCGAGCTACTCGAGGCCATCCTGAGCGGCACCGCCACCGAGCGCCAGCTCCTCCTCCCGTGCGAACTCACTGACGGAACCACCCTCTCCCCGCCCAGCAAAGGTGTGTAAATGCATACGGATGTTCTCGTGGTCGGCGGCGGGCTCGGCGGAGTCGCCGCGGCCCTGGCTGCGCTGCGTTCCGGTCGCTCGGTCGTCCTGACCGAGGAGTTCGACTGGCTCGGCGGGCAGCTGACAAGCCAGGCCGTCCCGCCGGACGAGCACACCTGGGTCGAGCAGTTCGGCGTCACCGCGTCGTACCGGGCATTGCGAGACGGGATCCGCGAGTACTACCGCCGCTACTACCCACTCACCGCCGCGTCACGGGCGACCGCGCAACTGAATCCGGGCGCTGGGTATGTGTCGAAGCTCTGCCACGAGCCGCGGGTGGCTTTGGCCGTCCTCGAGGGAATGCTCGCGCCGTACCGGGCGGGCCGCCGGCTCGAGGTGCTCCAGCCTTACGTACCCGTGGCCGCGGAGACCGATGGCGATCGAGTGACCGCAGTGACCGTGAAGCATCGCGACACGGGCGAGCAGTTGACCGTGACAGCGCCGTACATCCTCGACGCGACGGAGACCGGTGAGCTGTTGCCGCTGACGGGGACGGAGTACGTCACCGGCTTCGAAGCGCAGAGCGAGACCGGTGAGCCGAGCGCTCCGGGCGAGGCGCAGCCGATGAACATGCAGGCGGTGTCGTACTGCTTCGCGATCGATCACGTCGACGGCGATCACGTCGGGGACAAGCCGGCCAACTACGCGTTCTGGCGGAACTACCAGCCCTCGTTCTGGGGTGATCGGCTGCTGTCCTGGACCGCACCGAACCCGCGCACGCTGGAGAGCTCACAGCGGACGTTCACGCCGAACCCCGACGACGACCCGCTCGGCGTGGTCGCCGACCAGCGGTTGACAGGTGGCGACACCAACCTCTGGACGTTCCGCCGGATCGCGGCCCGCCGGCACTTCGAGCCGGGTGCGTACGCCAGCGACATCTGCCTGGTGAACTGGCCGATGATCGACTACTTCGAGGGCTCCGTCATCGACGTACCGGACGCGGACAAGCACCTCGCAGCGGCGAAAGAGCTGTCCCAGTCGGTCTTCTACTGGCTGCAGACCGAGGCACCCCGGCCCGATGGTGGCGCCGGCTTCCCTGGACTGCGGTTGCGGGGCGATCTGCTCGGATCCACCGACGGGCTCGCGCAAGCGCCGTACATCCGGGAGTCCCGGCGGATCAAAGCGGAGTACACGGTCGTCGAGCAGGACCTGTCGGTCGCGGTGCGCGGCGAGCGAGGCGCGGTCGAGTACGACGACAGCGTCGGGGTCGGCATGTATCGCATCGACCTGCACCCGTCGACCGGCGGGGACAACTACATCGACGTGGCCGGCAGCCCGTTCCGGATCCCGCTCGGGTCGCTCATCCCGCAGCGCGTCGAGAACCTGCTGCCGGCGAACAAGAACCTCGGCACCACCCACATCACCAACGGCTGCTACCGCTTGCACCCCGTCGAATGGAATATCGGCGAGTCCGCGGGCCTGCTCGCCGCCTTCTGCCTGGAGCACCAGGTCAGCCCCCGCGCGGTCCGCAACACCCCGGCGCTGCTCAGCGAATTCCAGTCCAGACTGGTTGCCGACGGCGTCGAACTCGGCTGGCCGGACGTCACCGGCTACTGACCCCGTGCCGCGCGGTGTGGTCTACTGCGCGAAAGGGGGTGAGTGCGGATGGCTACGGCGCGGGAGCTGGGCGAGGTCGAGATCGCCAACACCTCCGGGCGACCGGTAGTGGTCTTCGTCCACGGGCTGTGGTTGCTGGCCGGGAGTTGGCTGCGCTGGCGGGAGAAGTTCGAGGCGGCCGGGTACGCAACGGTCACGCCGGGCTGGCCGGACGACCCCGAAAGCGTGGGCGAAGGGCGGGCGAATCCTGAGGCGTTCGCGGGGAAGTCGGTCGGCGCGATCACCGAGTACTACGCGGACATGCTCTCGCGGCTGGAGAGCAAGCCGGCGATCGTCGGGCACTCGTTCGGCGGGCTGATCACGCAGAAGCTGGCTGGGATGGGACTCGCGGCGGTGTCGGTCCCGATCGATCCGGCGCCGGGTCGCGGCGTACTGCCGTTGCCGTTGTCGGCGCTGCGCGCGTCGTTCCCGGTGCTGCGGAATCCGGCGAACCGGCACAAGGCGGTGATGCTGACCTACCGCCAGTTCCGGTTCGCTTTCGTGAACGCCGTACCGGAGGACGAGGCGCACCGGCTGTACTACGAGTTCCCGGTGCCGGGGGCCGGGTTGCCGCTGTTCCAGGCGGCGGGTGCGAACTTCAACCCGGACAGCGAGACGTCGGTGGACCGGGCCGCGGCGGACCGTGGGCCGATGAAGTTCCTCTCCGGGGAGAAGGACCACACCGTGCCCTGGGCGCTCACGAACGCCGCCTACCAGAAGCAGCGCGTCAATTCGGCTGTCACCGAGATCGAGGAGCTGCCCGGTCGCGGCCACTCCCTGGTGATCGACTCCGGCTGGGAACCGGTCGCCGACGCCGCTCTCGCGTTCATCCGCAACCATCACTCCTAAGATGTGCACTGTGAGTTTTCATGCGGCTGTGTTCATCGCCACCAGCCTCGACGGGTACATCGCGCGCCCCGACGGATCGATCGACTGGCTCACCGAGCGCGGCGAGCAGGCCGGCGACACGGGGTACGACGAGTTCATGGCGTCGATCGACACCGTCGTACTGGGGCGCAACACCTACGAGAAGGTGCTCAGCTTCGACTTCTGGCCGTACGAGGGCAAGCAGGTCGAGGTGCTCAGTACGACGCTCGACCCGGACGCCGACGAACGCGTCATCGTGCACCGGACCCTGGACGGCCTGGTCGAGACCCTGAACGACCGTGGCGCCCAGCGCGTCTACGCCGACGGCGGCGCCGTCATCCAGACCTTCCTCCGCGCCGGCCTCCTGAACGAACTCACCATCACCACAGCCCCCGTCCTCCTCGGCGCCGGCATCCCCCTCTTCGGCGACCTCCCCGCCGACATCCCCCTGACCCACAACGCCACCCGAACCCTCAAAGCCGGCTTCACCCAATCCGACTACACCCTCCCCCGCTAGCCCGCTCTCCCGCCGCCGGACGTGGAGGCCTGGGGCAGGAAGTGGGGACGCCGGACCGGATGTGGGTGCCTCGGACAGGAAGTGGGGACCTGGGACAGGCAGCGGGGGTCTGAGACAGGCAATAACTTGTTCTAGGCCCCGAGTTCCCCTCCCAACACCCGACGAGCAGGAGGCGTTTCACCAAGTGTCACGGCGATCCCGGCCGCGGCGGTGTGTGCCGCCAGCACTCGTCGAGCACATCGAGCCGAGCCCGGAGCCGCCGAGCGTCTCGCCGCGGGAGATTCCCCTCGACGACGTGCAGGATCGCCCGAACTTCCAACACCGGCGGGCAACACTCCCAGATCCCACAGCCTTCGTAGCGCGGGTCGTACAGCCGATGCGCAGGATCCCGGACGAAGCGTTCCCAGTGGTCGATCGCCTCGCGCACCTGTCCCGGCTGCAGCCGGGTATTCTCCAGCCGAGCGATCACCACCCGCCCGTGCGGCGACAGACCAGGCAGGTTGGAGATACGGCTAGTCGTAGGAAGACCAGTGGTCTTCGTCATGTGCACACGCGCGGCAAAGTTCGCGCGGAGTTGAGCCGGACGCCTACGCGGCATCGGCCTTTCTGTTGCTCAGCATGGACGCATCGTCCCACAGACCGCCCGCCGAGCGGCCAGTTACAGGGCTGCGTTGGGTAGGGTTCGGCCCGAGACTCTGAGGGCGTCTCGATTGGTTTGGTCGCGCAGGGCCGGGAAATCTTCGATCAGCTGGACGGCCTCGGGGAGGGCCTTGGTGAGGTAGAGCGACGTACCGGACAACCAGCGCCCCTCGACGTCCTTGACCTCGAAGCGGACTACGGTCTTGCCGATGCGCACCCGGTGGTACGGGAGCTCCTTGTGGTTGTAGATGTCCGCCGCCCGCGCCGACTCGGTGAACCCCCGCTGTGCGAGCGTCGCGCGGATCTCCGCGGCCGCCGCCGTCCGCACCTCCTGTGCGCTGCTGGCGTTCGAGGCATACTCCCCCGTCTGGTAGCCGCTGTACGGCTCGGGCTGAGCCACCGACTCGGTCAGATGCAGCACCGCCCGCAGCTCCTCGACGCGAGGCGCCGGCGCGAAGAACGCCTTCGCGTACCTGGCGAGGTCAGCCTGATCGGACTGCAGTGCCGCCAGCGGATCATCGTCGTCCGCATAGACGGCATCCGTCAGGTCCTGGTACTCCGCCGGCCAGCGAAGCTGCAGCCCGACCAGCCCAGCGATCAACCGAGGGTTCGTGGACACCGCGCGGATCCCCGCGATCCGCAACAGCAGCAGGAACGAGTTGATGAATCTCTTCACCTGCCGCGGATTCGCCGCCAGCCCCATCGTCGCAACATCGAACGCAATGCTGCCGAACTCATCGGGGAGCGCATCCTTCGGCGGCGCCCACCCCGGAACGAGTTCCTGTAGGAACAACTCCGGCTGAATATCCAGCCGTGGCACCCGGAACGGGACCTGGACCATCTTCTCGATAAAGACATGCCCGGACGCATGCGGGTACTTCGCGGTCACCGCGCGTACGAGCACGTCGTAGTCCAGCGCCAGTACGAACACGAACCCCGGCACGTCCAGGACCAGGTTGATCGCTTCGAGCAGCGACACCACCTTGTCAGGCGAGCAGCGATCCAAGTCGTCGACAAGGACGACGATGCGACGTCTCCCGAGCGCTCCGGCGATCGCCTTCAGATCCTGGTACGGGCGTACGTACGCCGAGTCGAGCGCCGCCGCATATCCCTCGTCGGAATCAGCCGGAGCGAATGCCGCTCCCGGATCCATCTTCAACGGCCCAACACTGATCGTGATGCTGCGAACCACCGACGCCAGCGCCGAGCGCACCTTTTCGGTGAGCTTCTTGTCGGAGAGCTCCGGCGTCGCGTTGTAAATCGCGTTGAGCATGGGGACGACGATGTGATCGGCGCGTTCGTACCGCCAGGCGTCGAACATCACCGTCAGCACGCCATCGTCCTTCGCCAACTCGGCCCGGATGGCATTCAGCAGCGAAGACTTGCCGCTCCCCCACGAGCCGTAGATCCCCACCGTGAACTGCGGCGGCGACCCACCGCGAACAGCGGACGCAATCGCTTCCGCATAAGCCTGAAACCCCATCGACGGTTGCTCGCTAGGAGTATCCGCGACGATCGGCAACAAATCACTCGGCACGACTGATCCCCCCTCCCGTCCCATACTGTCAACGAGGATCGTTGCCGCTCAACCCATCGACAGCCTCCCGCAGCACATCGGCGTGGCCGGTGTGCTTCAGGTACTCCTCGAGCAGGTCGATGAGGATCCGGCGGCGATTCTTGATCCACGCTGGGTCCGCGTCATCAACCTTCACGTCAAGGCCGCCGTCCGCACTCATCGTCGCCCAGGCGGTTCGGGACCGTTCGACACTGCCATACCAGAGCCCGTACAGCTCCTGCGGATCGTCGGTGACCGCGGATTCCCAGCCCCACTCGTCGTTGCCGACCCAGTCGCGTACGTCCCACGGAGGACCGAGGGGTTGATCGGCAGCCAGCGCAGTGAATCCGTCCTCGACGAACGCCAGGTGTTTGATCAAACCGGCCAGAGTCATCGTCGACGGAGGATGCTGCCGGCGCAGTTGCTCGGCGTCCAGCCCACCCGTCTTCCAGGCGAACTGCCGCCGTACGCGATCCAGCGCGAACTGCAGCATCTCCGCCTCATCGCCGCGCAGACACTCAGTCAGCGGAATGTCTGTCCAATCCATGGCCACTCACCGAAGCACCAACCGGAACGATGTCGAGGATCTTCCCGGGAGGGCGTCGAACGGTGCCGAGCCAGTTCGTAGCCAGGGTGAGAGATCGGCAACGCGCCGTCGGTTCACCACCGCAGATCGTCACCATGCCCGTCACCTGCTTCACGATCGTCCTGTGGCTTCGAGAGTGGCCTCTGACTGGTGGATCGGGGCGGCTCGCTCGCCGAGTCGTGGACTGAGGCGGCTGGCCCGCTAGCCCAGTCGTGATCCGTGGTTGCCGACACGCCGATTCCGTCAGCCCGGATCCACGACTCGACGGCTGGGCTGGGTAGGGACGTGGATTGGCTGAACGGCAGCGCGCGTGGTTCAGCGGTGGTTGAGGAGGTGGACGGCGTCCGTGGCCCAGTAGGTGAGGATTGTGTCGGCGCCGGCTCGGCGGATTGAGGTCAACGTCTCGAGGATTGCGCGGTCGCGGTCGATCCAGCCGTTGGCGGCGGCGGCCTCGACCATCGCGTACTCGCCGGAGATGCTGTACGCGGCAACGGGTACGTTCACGTGGTCGCGGACCTGGCGGATGATGTCGAGGTAGGCCAGGGCGGGCTTGACCATCACGATGTCGGCGCCTTCGGCCACGTCGAGGTCGACCTCGCGGATCGCGTCGCGGGCGTTGGCGTTGTCCTGCTGGTAGGTCTTGCGGTCACCGGTCAGCGAAGAGTCCACGGCCTCGCGGAACGGACCGTAGAACGCCGACGCGTACTTCACGGCGTACGCCAGGATCACCGTGTCCAGGAACCCGGCCGCGTCCAGCGCCGTACGCACGGCCCCGACCTGACCGTCCATCATCCCGGACGGCCCGACGACATGCGCACCCGCGGACGCCTGCGCGACACCCATCTCGGCATAGATCGCAAGAGTCGCGTCGTTGTCCACGCGACCAGCAGAATCGAGTACGCCGCAATGCCCGTGCGACGTGAACTCGTCCAGGCAAAGGTCCGACATCACCAGCAGCGCATCACCCACCTCCGAAACAGCGTCCCGGATCGCGACGTTCAAGATGCCTTCAGGATCCAGCGCACCGGACCCGACCGCGTCCTTCACCTCAGGTACGCCGAACAGCATGACGCCACCGAGTCCGAGCTGAGCCGCCTCGGCGACCGCCTTCCGCGCGGTGTCGCGGGTGTGCTGTACGACGCCCGGCATCGACGTGATCGCGATCGGCTCGCGAGCGCCTTCCCGGATGAACATCGGCAGGATCAACTGCCGCGGCTCCAGCGTGGTCTCCGCGACCAGTCTGCGCACCGCCGCCGACGACCTCAGCCGCCGTGGCCTCACTTCCGGGAATCCAGGCATCTCAGCTCTTCCGACGAGAGCCCGAGCGTCGCTCGGACGGACGGGTGACCGGTTCACCGGCCTCGATCATGGTGTCACGCCGGTCGGCGCCGAAACGAGCGAGTGCGTCGGCCAGCTCCTCGGCGGACGGCGACTCGGCCATCGCGTCGACCCGCAGCCCGTGCTCCTCGGCCGTCTTCAGCGTGGCCGGGCCGATCACCGCGATCACCGTCGACGCGTGCGGCTTGCCGGCGATGCCGACCAGGTTCCGCACGGTCGAGGACGAGGTGAATACGACCGCGTCGAACTTGCCCGACTTGATCGCTTCCCGCGTCGGCGCGGGCGGCGGGGCGGCCCGGACGGTCCGGTACGCCGTGACGTCGTCGACCTCCCAGCCGAGATCGGTCAGTCCCGCGACCAGCGTCTCGGTGGCAATGTCCGCACGCGGCAGGAACACCCGGTTGATCGGGTCCAGCACCTCGTCGAACGGCGGCCAGTCCTCGACCAGCCCGGCGGCGGACTGCTCACCGGACGGGACCAGGTCCGGACGGATGCCCCAGGCACCGATCGCCTCGGAGGTCTTGTCGCCGACCGCGGCGATCTTCAGGCCGGAGAACGCCCGCGCGTCCAGGCCGTACTCGTCGAACTTCTCCCGGACCGCCTTGACCGCGTTGACCGAGGTGAACGCGACCCATTCGTACCGGCCCTCGACCAGGCCGCGGATCGCCTTGTCCATCTGCTGCGGGTTGCGCGGCGGCTCGACCGAGATGGTCGGGACCTCTTCCGGCATGGCGCCGTACCGACGCAGGCGGTCCATCAGCGGACCGGCCTGGTCCTTGGTGCGCGGCACCAGGATCCGCCAGCCGAACAGCGGCTTGGTCTCGAACCAGGACAGCGCCTCGCGCTGCTCGACCACCGAGCCGACCACGATGACGGCCTCGCCGGTCACCTTGGCCGCGCGCAGGTCGGCGACGATCGTCTCCAGCGTGCCGATCACGCTGGCCTGCGCGGTCGTCGTACCACCGACCGTCGCGGCGACCGGGGTCGACGCGTCGAAGCCGGCCTCGACCAGCGCGGCGACGGTGTCCTTGAGGACCTCGGTCGCGTTCAGCAGTACGAGTGTCTGCTTCGGGTGCAGCCGGGTCAGGTCGAGCTTGGCCTCGGCCAGGTCGACCACAGTGACCTCGCGGTCCCCCTTCATCGTCAGCGGGATCCCGGCGTACGTCGGGACCGCGCTGACCTCGCTCACCCCCGGCACGACGTTGAACCCGATGCCGGCCTTCTTGCACGCGGCCGCCTCCTCGGCGCCGCTGGAGAAGGTGAACGGGTCGCCGGTCAGCAGGCGTACGACGTTCGCCGCGGACTTGGCCGTCTTCACCACGAGCCGGGCCCGGGCGGCGACCTTGAGCGCCCTGCTGCCCTCGGCACCGGAGCCGTCGATCACCTCGACACCTGGCTTGCAGAAGGTCAGGAAGGGGTCGTGCTCGGGGCCTTCGACCACCACGGCGTCGGCATTCGCCAGCACGTCGCGGCCGGCCAGCGTCAGCAGGGACGGGTCACCGGGCCCGACGCCGACGAACGTGACGTGGCCGAGCGGTCTGGTCTGTTTGACCGTGCTGGTGGCAGCGGCTTTCGCCGGCACCTTCTGAGGTGTCGTGGATGCTGCGGTGGCTGTCTTCGCGCTACTCACGTCTGCCTTCGCCCTCGTCCTCGATCTACTGCTCGTCTTGTGGCCGCTGTCGTGCGCCGTCCTGTGGGCGGCCGTCGTTCCCCGTGCCGCTGTCATGTCCGCTCCAGCAATTCGTTCGCCAGCGCTTTGCCTACGGACTCCGGGTCGTCCACCGACCCGTTCGCGGAGAGCCGCCGGACGCCGTCGTCCTGGCCCAGCGCGCCCCGCAGCCACAGCTCGGGGCCGTCCTCACCGTCGACCACCTCGGCGAGCGCACCGACCGGAGCCGTGCACCCTGCTTCCAGAGTGGCCAGCAGTTGCCGTTCCGCTGTCACCGCCGCCCGGGTGGACGGGTCGTCCAGCGGCGCCAGTGCGGCCAGCACCTCGGTGTCGTCCGCGCGGCACTCGATGCCCAGGGCACCTTGTCCCGGCGCGGGCAGGACCTGGATCGGGTCCAGTGTCTCGGTCACCTCGGCGAGCCGTCCCAACCGGGACAACCCTGCCCTTGCCAGCACCACCGCGTCCAATTTGCCATCAGCCACCATCGCGATCCTGGTGTCCACGTTGCCGCGGATCCCGGTGCATTCCAGGCCCAGGCCGAGCGCGTCGAGCTGTGCGACGCGACGCGCGGCCCCGGTGCCGACCAGGGCACCGTGGGGCAGCTCGCCGAGCGTCAGTCCGTCGCGGGCGACGAGGACGTCCCGCGGGTCCTCGCGGACCGGGATCGCGCCGAGCGTCACACCGTCGAGCGGCGTGGTCGGCAGATCCTTCAACGAGTGCACAGCGATGTCGATCTCATGAGCCAGCAGGGCGTCGCGCAGTGCGCTGACGAAGATGCCGGTGCCGCCGATCTGCTCGACCGGGGCACGGTTCACGTCACCGGTCGTCGTGATCAGGACGAGCTCGACCTCGTGACCGAGCGCCCGCAGCTGGTCGGCGACGAGCTCCGACTGCGCGGTCGCGAGCTTGGACCGTCGGGTGCCGAGGCGGATCATGCCTGCTCACTTCCGCTCGACTTGGGAGTGGTCACCGCGTCCACCGTCGCCTGATCGAGCGCGAACAGTTGCCGCAGTGCATCGGCGTACGTCGGGCCACCCGGATCGGCCGCGAGTTCCTTCACCCGGACCGTCGGGTTGTGCAGGACCTTGTCGACGACGCGGCGGATGGTCCGGGCGACCTCGTGCCGCTGGGTCTCGTCCAGCCCCGGCAGCTTGCGCTCCAGCCGGGCCAGCTCGGAGTCGACCAGCTCGGTTGCCATCGTCCGCAGCGCGACCACGGTCGGCGCGACCGACGCGGCCCGCCGGGTGGCCTCGAACGAACCCGTTTCCTCGCCGACGATCCGGCGAACCTCGTCGATGTCGTGCTCGCTGCCGCCCGCGGTCCCGGCCAGGTCGGCGAGGGTGACCAGCGTGACGCCGGGGATCCGCGCGGCCTCGGGCGCGACGTCCCGCGGCAGGGCGACGTCCAGGACGCCGAACGGCCGCCCGTCCGCCGCGTTCCGGATCATCTCCTCGGTCAGTACGACGCCCCGCGCGCCGGTGCACGATACGACCAGGTCGGCGTCGATCAAGGCGTCCGGCACGTTCGCGAGCTGGATCGCCGTACCGCCGACCCGCTCGGCCAGCGCGACCGCGCGCTCATAGTTGCGGTTGGCAATGGTCACGCTCGTGGCGCCACCGTTGATCAGGGTCTGCGCGGCCAGCGACGCCATCGAGCCGGCGCCGACGATCAGTGCGCGGCGGCCCTCGAACCCGCCGACCGCCTCGAGTCCGGCTGAGACGACCGAGCGTCCGGCGGAGTCGATGCCGGTCTCGGTGCGCGCCCGCTTGCCGACCCGCAACGCGTGCTGGATCAGGGCATTGAGATCGGTGCCGATCGTCTCCAGGTCCTGGCCGACGCGCAGCGTCTCCTTCACCTGGCCGAGGATCTGGCTCTCCCCGACGATCATCGAGTCGAGTCCGACCGCGACCTGGAACAGGTGCGCGACCGCACCTTCCTCGAAGTGCACGTAGAGGTGCTCGGCCAGGTCCAGCAGCGGTACGCCGGTGATGTCGGACAGGATCGCGGTGACCTCGTCCATGCCCGCGTGGAAGCGGTCGACGGTCGCGTAGACCTCGGTCCGGTTGCAGGTCGCGAGCACCGCGGACTCCGCGACGGCGGGGGCGTGCTTGACGGTCAGGGCCAGCTTGGTCGCCGCGTCCGGGTCGAGCGCCACCCGCTCGAGGACGTTGATGTCAGCGCTTCGATGACTGATGCCGACGACCAGGTAGCTCATGCCCCGACACCTCCGCCCACACTCGGCAGATCGGTCAGACCGTTCATCGCTGGTAGTTCGGGCACCTGGGGGAGCGCCGCCTCTCCGGACTTTCGTTGTTCGTGGTACGCCAGGATCTGCAACTCGATCGAGAGGTCCACCTTGCGGATGTCGACGCCGTCGGGCACGGACAGCACCACCGGCGCGAAGTTCAGGATGCTGGTCACCCCGGCGGCGACCAGCCGGTCGCACACCTCCTGGGCCGGACCGGCGGGGGTGGTGATGACGCCGATCGAGACCCGATCGGTCTCGACGATGTCCTCCAGCTCGGCGAAGTCGCGGACCTCCATGTCGCCGATCCGCTCGCCGACCAGGTTCGGATCGGCGTCGAGCAGGGCGACGATGCGGAATCCGCGCGTACCGAAGCCGGAGTAGTTCGCGAGCGCGTGACCCAGGTTTCCGATCCCGACGATGACCACGGCCCAGTCCTGGGTGACACCGATCTCGCGGGCGATCTGGTAGCGCAGGTACTCCACGTCGTACCCGACGCCGCGGGTGCCGTAGGAGCCCAGGTAGGACAGGTCCTTGCGGAGCTTGGCCGAGTTCACGCCGGCCGCGGTCGCCAGATCCTCGCTCGACGCGGTGGCGATACCGCTGTCGGACAGCGCGGTCAGGGCCCGCAGGTACACCGGCAAGCGCGCGACAGTCGCCTCGGGGATGCCGCGTTCGGTTCTCGTCGGCGGGCCGGGGCGACGGCTGCTGGCACGCGTCACAATTCTCCTGGGAACGGTAAGTCCAGGCCGCGGTCTGACGGCCGGCGGCCGCTTCTTACTCTAGGAGCTTGTGAACGTGAGAACAAAATCGGCGGACCACGGCGTGACCGAGAGCACTAACCGGCGAGGGCCTTCCGGAGCCTGACCGGGTCCACCCGCCAGAAATCGTGCTGCTTCCCGTCCACGAAGGTGACCGGGATCTGCTCGCCGTACTCCGTGAACAGGCGGTCATCCTGAGTGATGTCGACCTCGGTCCAGTCCACTCCGAGCTCGGCGCAGACCGCCTGGACGACCACGCGGGCGTCGTCGCAGAGATGACAGCCGGGTTTGCCGTACAGCGTGACGCGGCTCATCGGGGGGGCTCCCGGAGCCGGCCCTTGGCGACCTTGCCGGTCACCGAGTGCGGCAATTGGTCGACGACCTCGATCTCGACCGGACTCTTGAACCGGGCCAGCCGCGTCCCGGCATACTCCCGGACTGCTGCGACGTCCACGGTCGTATCCGCCTTCGGTACGACGAACGCCTTCACGGCCTCGCCCGTCTCCTCGGACGGTACGCCGATGACCGCGGCCTCCTGAATGCCGGGAGCACCGACGAGCACATCCTCGACCTCGCTCGGGAAGACGTTGAAGCCGGACACGATGATCAGCTCGCGCAGGCGGTCGACCAGGAAGAGGTCGCCGTCGGGGTCGAGGAAGCCGACGTCGCCGGTGCGGTACCAGCCGTTCGCGTCGGGGCCGTCCACACCGTCCGGCCAGTAGCCGGAGAACAGATTGCCGCCGCGGATCAGGATCTCGCCGGGGTCGTCGCCCTCGACGTCCTCGCCCTGTTCGTCGGCGATCCGGAGCTCGACGTTCGGCAGTGCGCGGCCGACCGAACCGGGCTTCGGCTCGGCCTCGCCCAGTGTCGTGGTGACACCTGGGGACGCCTCGGTCAGGCCGTAGCCCTGGTGCACGAACAGACCGCTGGCCTGCTCGAAGCGATCCGCGAGCGCACGATCCAGGGCCGACGCGCCGGTCAGGACGACCTTGACGGTCCGCAGCGCCTCGCGCAGATCCGGCCGGGCCACGAGCGCGTGGAGCGCCGGCGGGGCGAGCGGCAGCCGCGTCACGCCGTACTGGCGGATCAGGTCGATGGTGTGCGCGGGGTCGAACCGCCGGTCGATGATCAGGGCCGCGCCGGTGGCGACGGTCCATCCCAGCACGGCGTTCAGGCCGAACGCGTGGAACATCGGCAGGACGCCCAGGACGACGTCCTCAGGCCCCATCCGGTCTTCGCCGAGCTCGGAAAGATTCCGCACGTTGGCGGCAAGTGCCCGATGGGTGAGCATCGCGGCGCGCGGATCGCCACTGGTTCCCGACGTATAGAGCAGAACCGCGAGGGTCTCTGGGTCGATCGACGGAAGTAACGGAGCGTTACCGACGAGCTCGCCGGGCGCGACCGTTCGAATCCCCTCGATCTTGTCCGCGAGATCGGCGTCGGCGACCGCGATCCGTGCTCCGGAATGCTCCGCGACGGTCGCGATCTCGGGCGTGGTGAGGCCGGTGTTCAGCGGTACGGCAACCAGTCCGGCGCGCAGAATCCCCCAGTAGGACGTGACGAATTCGATGCTGTTGGCAACCAGTAGGACCACCCGGTAGCCAGGCACCAGGCCGGCCGCGGCGAACCCTTGCGCGGCCCGGTCGACGGCCTGGTCGAGCTCGCCCCAGGTCAGCCGCCGATTCCCGTCGACCAGCGCCAGACGTTCGCCGTGACGTTGCGCTGTGTCACGAAGAATGTCCGCGAAATTCAAGTTCACCAGGTGAGTCTGTCATGCGGCGGGTGCCGTCCGAGATCAACCGGCACGCTGGAACGGTTGCAGCAGAGCGTGACGACAGATATACAAGTGAACTCGTGGGTCCGATTCTGCTGAACCTCACACTGCAGAAGCCGGTCCGCGTGGGGTGACCATGCGCGATGAACCCCGACAGCAGGCTGCGCCGCTTCGCGGGGGCAGTCCGCTGGCGCATTCGCAGACGTTCGGACCGAATGGAAGGCGGCACGCCTCAGACTGTTGACAGCGAGTGCATATCAGGTAACGCTCGGTGCTGCCTCAGCCGCTGTGGCCATTCGCGGATGTGTCAAACGACGTGTCAGTTGAACGGGGAGAAATCTTGACGACGCCGGAGCCAAGCCCGGACGGGATGAGACGTGCAGAGCTCGTCGATCGCGCCCAGGCCGGGGACGTCGGTGCCTTCGGTGAGCTGTACGACGAGTACTCGCTCACCGTCTATCGCTACATCTACGCGCGGGTGTCGTCATCGGCACTCGCGGAGGACCTGACCAGCGAGACCTTCGTCCGGGCGCTCCGCGCGCTGGACTCGTTCCGCTGGCAGGGCCGGGACTTCGGCGCCTGGCTGGTGACGATCGCCCGGAACCTGATCACCGACCACTACAAGTCCGGCCGGGTCCGGCTGGAAGTGGTCACGGACGAGATCGAGACGCACGACCGGCAGACCGAGGGGCCGGAGGTCGACGTCCTGGCCGCCGCCACCGCCGAGGTGCTGCGGGACGCCGTCGCGAGCTTGCCCGACGAGCAGCGCGACTGCCTGACGATGCGGTTCTTCGCCGGTTTGTCGATCGCGGAAACGGCCAAGGCGCTGGAGAAGTCCGAAGGCGCCGTCAAGCAACTGCAACTGAGGGCCGTACGGCACTTGGCGAAGGTTATCCCCAAGGACTTGAGGTGAGGAGGATGACAACGAATGTCTTTCGTAACCCGTCAGGGAGTTTCCTCGTTTGCCTGGTGAGGACCTGTCGGTGACCCCGGCTGGCCATTGAGGAGAACGAGAACTCATGAGTGACCTACACAGGGCTCGAGCGCGCGCGGAGACATTCGCGCACGCCGTCGATCACGGGCCCCGTCACTCTTCGCGACACAGCGATGACCCGGAGCTTGTGGAGTGTGTTGAACTCGTCGGACGGCTGAGGACCGCCGGCGCAGTGGCACCACGTCCGGAGTTCAGTGCCGAGCTACGGCACCGCCTGCTCGAGCAGGCGGCCGCCCGCGCGGCGGCGACGACTCCGACGGTGGTGCGCAGCACACCGGACAGCTCCGACGACCCGCCGGGTGGCGAGGACGTCGACGCGTCCGTGACAGATATCCGTCATCGTCACGGCCGGCGCATCCGGCTCGTGGCCAGTACCGCCGCGCTCGTCCTGCTCGGAGGTGGCATCGGTTCTGCCGCCGCCGCTCAGCAGGCGATGCCCGGCGACACCTTGTACGGGATGAAGCGCAGCATCGAGAACGTCTCGACCAACGTGAGCGTCGGCGACGACTCCCGGGGCCGGCGCGATCTCGAACACGCGATGACCCGATTGTCCGAGGTCCAGCAGCTCGCCGATTCCGGCGGTGCTGTCGGCACGATCAACAGCACGCTTGACGACTTCTCGGTGCAGGCCCGCAAGGGTGTGTCCCGACTGGTCGCGTCGTACCAGCAGGACGGCGACGAGAGTTCGATCACGGCGATCACGACCTTCATCACGAACGCCCGCCAGGCTCTTGGTGAGCTCGCGCCGAAACTCCCGCCGGAGTCGCTGAAGTCCGGCGTCGAGGCACTCGCCACGATCGAGCAGTTGGCCCAGCACACCACCGTCGCCTGCCCGAAGTGCGACGCACCCAAGTCGGGCAAGGGCGGCAGCCAGCCGAACCGTCCGAGTGTCGGTACGGAGCCGAGCGACCCGGCCAACGGCAACCCGTCGGTCAAGCCCTCCACGGCTCCGACCCCCGGCGTATCGACGAAGCCGAGCACCTCACCATCCCAGCTGCCGAACACGACGATCGTGCAGGAATCCAACACTCCCCCGCCGAGCCTCAAGACCCCGCCGACATCGTCGAACTCGACGACTCCGACGGTGGTCCCCTCCCTCCCCACCCCCGGCACCCCGTCCTGGCCCTGGCCCTTTCCAACACTGAGCCTGCCCAGCACGCCGATCATCAACGTCCCGGGACTCATCCAGACCCTCCTTCCACCGTGGAAGTAGGTTCCTGACACCACGAAGCCCGGCGCAGACCCTGCGCCGGGCTTCGTCTTGCAGTTGACACAGTGTCAACTGCAACGGTGAGGGGGTCATGGTGAACATCGGAGAATTCGCTCGCCTCGGTGGTGTGTCGACGCGCATGCTGCGGCACTACGACGCCATCGGCCTCCTCGAGCCCGCCGACGTCGATCCGTCCAGTGGGCGACGCTCGTACGACGTGGCGCAGTTGCCTGTGCTCAACCGGCTGATCGCCCTCAAGGGGCTCGGCTTCAGCTTGGACGAGGTCGGCGTACTGCTCGGCGAAGGCGTGGAGCCGGCCCAGTTGCAGGGCATGCTGCGGCTGCGGCAGGCCGAGTTCGAACGCCGGATGCGGCACGACCGGCACGCACTCGACCGGGTGACGGCGCGTCTCCGACTGATCAAACAGGAGACCCAGGTGACCGCACAGATCGAAACCAAGCAGGTCGATGCTCTGACCCTTGCTGCCCTCTCGGCGACTGCCGCCGACGCTAGCCGGCTCAGCACCGGCGCCGTCGTCTACAGCTTGTTCGGCCAGGTGATCGAGCGGATGGAAGCCGTCACGGCCGATCGGACCACGCCGGTTGCCCACTACGTGTCGAGCGCCGGTGACGCGGAGGTCCAGGTCACGGCCGGGTACGCCGTACCCGCCGACTCGGTGCCCGGGCTGGCGACGTACAGCCTCCCCGCTGCCGAGGTGGCTTCGACGATTCACCAGGGCCCGATGTCCGGCATCGCCACGGCCTACCAGACCCTCGCGCGCTGGGCCGAAGCCAATGGCCATCACCAGATCCTCGAGGCCCCCCGCTGGCGCGAGCACTACCTAGAAGCAGACGGCGAGGACGAATCCCACTGGATCGTCGAACTCCAACTAGAAGTCGGAGAGCTCGGCTGACGCGGCGCGGCTAGAAGAAGACGCTTCGCCGTTGCATGAGGAGGGTGTAGAGGGTTTGCTGGATGGTTTCGCGGACCTGGTCGGTGACGTTGAAGACGAGCATGGGGTCGTCGGCGGCGCCGTCGGGGAAGTCGTCGGTGCGGATGGGCTCGCCGAACTCGATCAGCCACTTCGACGGGAGCGGGATCAGGCCGAGGGGTCCGAGCAGGGGGAAGAACGGCGTGATGGGGATGTACGGGACACCCAGCAGGCGGGCCAGGGACGCGATGTTGCCGACCAGCGGATAGATCTCCTCGGCGCCGACGATCGAGCACGGGACGATCGGTACGCCGGTCCGCATCGCGGCGCTGACGAAACCACCCCGGCCGAAGCGCTGCAGCTTGTACCGCTCGGAGAACGGCTTCCCGATCCCCTTGAAACCCTCCGGCCACACCCCGACCAGATCACCGCGCCCGAGCAGCCGCTCGGCGTCGTCGTTGCTAGCCAGCGTCGCGCCACCCTTACGCGCGAGCTCACCCACGAACGGCGTCTGGAACACCAGATCCGCGGCCAGCGTCCGCAACGGCCGATGGGCGTGATCCGCGACGATCAGTTGGGTGACGAGCCCGTCCAGCGGCATCGTCCCCGAGTGGTTCGCGACGATCAGCGCGCCGCCGTCGGACGGGACGTTCTCCACCCCGCGCACCTCGACCCGGAACCACTTCTCGGCCAGCGGCCGTAGCACCGGCAGCAGCACCTGATCGGTCAGATCCGGGTCGTACCCGAACTCGTCGACCTCGTAGACCCCGGTCAACCGCCGCCGCAGGAACGCCAGCCACTGCGCGACCCGCCGCTCTCCGTCCTCCCCGAAGAGTTCGCGCACCACCCGCTCGAGCCCCGCGAAGTCGAATCCCGCCCCGGCACTCGGGATCTGGACGTCGCCCGGCGTGGTGTCGAGCTGGATCTCGGCCGGCTCAGCCAGTCGCTCAGCGGCCCCCGGCTTCGCAGCATCTTCCCGCTTGCCCGCGGCAGGGCGGGCCTTTTTCTTCGCACCGGCAGCACCGGACTGCCCGGCGAGCGCGCGAGCCGCGGCGGAAGGCGTCGTACGGCGCCCTGAACCGCGACCCGGGCGTCCGCCCGCGCCGATCGGAATCACGTCGGCGTCAGCCACGAATCGCTCCCAGCCCCGCCGACAGCAACCCCGACATCCGCGTGACCGCGCCCGGCCCCAGCGAGCTCCGGAAGTCGTCGAACGCCGCCGCCGTCGTGTACCCCGGTTCGAACCCGAACTCCGTCCGCATCCGCGTCGTGTCCACCGCCCGTCCGTAGGTCAGGAAGGTGATCTGATCCGGCGAGAAGTCCGCGAGCCGCGCGCGTCGTACGGCGGCCGCCGTACTGGCCGCGGTGAACGACGGGAACCGCAGCGTCGGCCGGCCGAGCCGGCGGATCGCCTGGGACAGCGCGAGGACGCCGTCGCCGGCCAGATTGAACGTGCCCGGGAGGTCGTTCACGGTGGCGTGAAGGATGGCCGCGATGCCGTCGTCCTCGTGCAGGAACTGCAGGCGGGCGTCGTACCCCAGGACGGTCGGTACGACGGGCATCGCGAAGTAGCGGGTGATCGGGGAGACGGTCTTGGGGCCGATCCAGTTCGCCATCCGGAGCGTACTGACGCAGACGTCGGGGCGGCGCCGGGCAAACCCGCGCACGTACCCCTCGACCTCGACGGCGTCCTTGCTCAGCCCGGTCTGATGGATCGCCCGCGGCGCCATCTCCTCGGTGAACATGGCCGGGTCGCGCGGACCAGCGCCGTACACCGTGGTCGACGACTTCACCACCAGCTTGGCCAGGCCGGGCGCCTTCTGGCACGCGGCGAGCAGCTGCATGGTGCCGATGACGTTGATCTCCTTCATCGACGACCGGCCGCCGGCGCTGCCCGGGGTCGCCACGACGCCAGTGTGGACCACCGTGTCGACGCCCTCGGCAGCGATCACCTTGGCGATCACGGGGTTGCGGATGTCAGCCCGGACGAACCGGACCCGGCCCAGCTCGGCGCGCGGTGGCACCACGTCGATGCCGAGCACGGTACCGATCGACGGATCGTCGGCCAGCCTGCGCGCACAGCGAGCGCCGGCGTCCCGGGAGACGCCGGTCACCATCACCACCTGTGCCACGAGAGACCCCCAGCCAGACAGCAACCCCACAGCTGACCGCGCCGATCGCCGGCGCGGCGAAAACTGGCTACTTGCCGAGCTTGCGGCGCTGCACCCGCGTCTTCTTCAGCAGCTTGCGGTGCTTCTTCTTCGCCATACGCTTGCGGCGCTTCTTGATTACCGAACCCACAGTTGACCATCCAAACTCAAAGAGAACGTCGGCAAAGCTTACCTGCAGGTCACGCGCTCAACCTAAAGCAGTCCTTTGGAGGTCGTGTCTGGTGATCCCGCGCCGTAGCGAGCAGGTGCTCGGTGCGGTAACTCGGCGTGCTGGAGTGAAGGCCTCGATGTGGGTTCATCGTGGCCTTTGCTCCAGTGCGGCGAGGTGCCGTGCCGAGTGCCGCGCAGTAGGCGCGGGACCACCAGACACGGCCTAGGGTGGGGAACGACCTGGGGAGGCGCGATGACGACAGATACGACGGCCCGCTACGACGGACTCGCCGACTGGTACGACGCACGGTACGTGGCCGGTCAGGACGATCACCAACCCGGCCTGCTCGACCTTCTCGGGCCAGGATCCGGGCCGTGCCTGGACATCGGCTGCGGTACTGGGCGCAACTTCGAGACGATCCGGTCGAGCGGCCGCAGCGTCGTCGGCCTGGACTTCTCCGCCGACCAACTCCGGCTGGCCCGCAGCCGCACCGACGGACCGCTGATGGTCGCGGACGCCGGCGTACTCCCGTTCGCCGATGCCTCCTTCGATACCGCGATGGTGATGTGGATCTCGACCGATGTGGACGACTTCGCCAAGGTCGTCCGCGAGGCGACGCGAGTACTCCGGCCGAACGGCGTTCTAGTCGTGTACGGCGTTCATCCGTGTTTCAACGGCCCGCACGTCGTCTGGAACGAGGACGACAGCCGGCTCGTCCACCCCTCCTACCGCCAAGCGGGCTGGCACGAAGAGTCCCCGTACTGGGGCGACGGCATCCGCCGCCACGTCGGCATGCGCCACGTCCCTCTCGCCGACTACCTGAACGCGTTCCTCACCCCCGACCTCACCCTCGAACGCTTCGAAGAGCCGGACAGCCGAGGCGTCCCCTACTCCCTCGCCGCCCGAGCCCGACGCACAAACTGACCGAAACCTGTCGACGCGCCGAAGCCGAAGGCGGTCAGGCGGCTTTGCGGACGGGGATTTGGACGATCTTGTCGGTGAGGACGGCCAGGTGGGGAGTTGTGGTCTGCTTGGTGGTGGTGGCGTAGGCGGCGGGGGTGAAGGCTACGGCGGCCAGGCCCAGGCCGGCGATGGTGCCTACGGCAACGGTTTTCACGATCTTGATCGGCATCATGAGTTCCTCCTCGGGTCGATGACTCCATCCTCATCGCCCGGACTGCGACGGCGCTGAGAGCAACCTGGGAGGTCCCTGGGAGTCAGAAACCGGCAACCTCCGGGACCGCGGCGGTGAGGATCCGCACCGATTCCGGGGTCCACGGGCCGGAGCGGATCACGATCGCATGGTCGACTCCCCAGGATGCTTGCTCTTGGCAACGTTCAACGAAAGTGGCGACGGTGTCGTCGGGGGTGAGGCGAGTGGACAACGTCTTTTCGATCTCGGCGTACGCACGGCCGGTGTCCTCGCAGTGCTTGCGGAGTACGTCGAGTTTGCGGCGGACCGTCGTACCACCGTCGGGCAGGTCGAACAGGTTGCACGCGTCCGCGCGCCGCGCCACCATCAGCAGCGTCTTCTGCTCGCCCGTGCCACCGATCAGCACCGGCGGACGCACGGCCGGCCGCGGGCTGCAGATCGGCCCGGCCAGCTGGAAGTGACCGTCGTACGGCGAACTGTCGCCGGCGAACATCCGATCCGCGATGTCCAGCAACTCCTCCAATTGCTCGAATCGTTCCTTCGTCGGCCCGAGCGGGATCCCCATCGCCTGCGCCTCGTCGCCTTCCCAGCCGATCCCGACCCCGAACCACGCCCGCCCACGGGTGAACGCATCCAGCGTCGCGATCGCCTTCCAGCAGAGTGCGGACCGCATCTTGGCCCAGCTGGAGCTATCACTCACCAGGTAGCTTGTGGGAATGGCGTACGTGCTATTCCTCGGCGGACTCGTCGTCGTACTAGCGGCACTCACCTGGTTCGCGTCCTGGGCCAAACGCCGTGGCCGCGGATCCGGACTCGCCGGTGCGATCGCGGCGTACGAAGAGGCCTACCGCACGACGGCCCACCAGTCCCACCACGAGCTCCGCACAGCCGCCGACCGCAAGACCGAGACCGGCTCCCCGGACGACCTCTAGCACCTAGAGGTAGTTGGAGATCGGGCCGAGGGTTAGCAGGCCGGAGGCGGCTCCTGCGTGTTCGGTGGACGCGGGGGTGAGGGCGGTCTGAGCACGTTTGAGGATGTGGGTCTCGCCGAGTTGCCGGGCGGCGTGGGCGATCAGAGCCCAGTGAGCCTCCAGTAGCAGGCCGGGCGGTGGATCCGGTGCGGCTTGGAGGGCTGCGACGGCTTCGCTCGCGTCCGCGAGAAGGAGCGGGCGGATCCACGGGTCGTGCGGGCCGTAGTCCGCGACCGGGAGGGGCTGGTGGAGGCGGATGGATCGGCAGGCCAACGCGAGTGCAAGTAGGCCTTCCTGCAGACCCGGCATGCCGGCGGTGTCCAGGAGCGTGGCGGCGGCGCGGTAGGACTCTGTGGTGTCCTCGCGCAGGGCGGCGTACCAGCGGGTGAAGACAGCGACCAGCGGGAGTTCATGGCTGACGGCAAGGGCATCGGCCGCCGCGGCGTGGTGGTCGGCAGCGGCGTGGTCGGCCCGGGCGCACGCGGACTGCAGCCGGATGAGGTGGCCGAGGACCTCGTAGGTGGTGAGCTCGTGGCGCTGGGAGAGGGTGATGAGCTCGGCGCCGATGGCGTCGCGGTCGGGGGCCAGGCCGGCGCGGTCGCAGGTCTGCATGAAGCGGGCGTTGAGGGCGAAGGCGAGCAGCGCGGGGTCGTCCAATCCGCGGGCGAGACCTTCGGCTTCGAGGGCGGCCTGGGGAGCTCGTACGCCGCGTGACTCGAGTGCGATGGTCGCGAGGAGCCGGGCCCGGGCCTTGGGGTGTTGCTGCGTCGGCAAGGCTCGTTGGGCTGCCGCGACTACCGCGGCGGCGTGGGTTTCATCGTCGGACCGCGTCCAGATTGCGGGTACGTCGTACGCCCCGATGACTCGCGCGGTCAGGTCGGGATCGCCTAGTTCCTCGGCTGCGCTGATGGTTGCGAGCCGCTGCCGACGTGCCGCCTCGAGTCCACCGGTCACCGCGAGGCTCCGGAGCAGTCCAACCGTGGACTCCAACCGGGTCCGGGCTCCGACAGTCCGGTCGTACACCGCAGCTGTCTCAGCCCACACGTTTCCGGCGGACAGATGCGAAGCCTGGTTGAGGATGTCGGTTTCCAACCGGCTGAGCGCCGTACCGGGATCTACACCGAGCTGACCGACCAGCATCGCCCGAGCACGACGCAGTACGGCGAGAGCGTCGCCCTGCCGACCACTCCGGTAGAGCGCCAACGCCAGCAACCGCCATGCGTCCTCACGCCACGGATGCTCGGTCACATGTGCGTCCAGCTCAGGCACAGCCTCAGCCGCCAACCCCAACGCCAGCCGAGTCTCCGCCACTCGCTCCACAGCACCCAGCCGCAACTCGGTGAGCCGTGAGCGCTCCCCCTGAGCCCAGCCCTCCTCGGCAAACTCGGCGTACGCCGGCCCGCGCCACAACGTCAGAGCCTTCACCAACTCCCCCGGCTGCGCTGCGCTCCGCACCGCCTCCTCGAACCGCCACGCGTCGACGGCGTCCGTCCGCAAGGCATAACCAGGGCCTTCGGTAACCAGCAACTGGGCAGGTGCACGCGGTGCCCGCTCCGGCTCCAACGCTCGCCGCAACGCCGCCACGAACGTCCGTACCGCGCTCAAGGCGCCGTCCGGCGGATCGATCCACAACTCGTCCACGAGCAGAGTCGCCGGTACGACGCGACCGCGCGCCACGATCAACCGCGCCAGCACCGCCCGATGCCGCGGCCCCTTCAACGCCACCGGCCGGCCGGCATCGTCCCAGGCCACGACCGGCCCGAGCACCCCGAATTCCACTCGGCCACGGTAGCGCTCATCCGTTGCTCATCCGGACCGACGAGGCTGGCCGGTATGAAGATCAATGGGTTCGAGTACCTCCGCGTGACCGGCGCTGGTGATGTGAAGCTCAACGTCGCCGTCGCCGGCTCCGGTACGCCGATCGTCCTGCTGCACGGCTTCCCGCAGACCCACGTGATGTGGCGGCATGTCGCCGCGGACCTGGCCGCCGACCACACCGTCATCTGCCCGGACCTCCGCGGGTACGGCGCCAGCGACAAGCCCGCAGATGGCTACTCCAAACGCACTATGGCCGCCGACATCGTCGCCGTCGCCCGCGAACTCGGGCACCCGACCTTCGCTCTCGCCGGGCACGATCGGGGCGCCCTGGTCGCCTTCCGCGCCGGACTCGATCACCCGGACACCATCACTCACCTGATGTGCCTCGACGTCCTGCCGACGCTGGACATGTGGGAGGTCATGCACGGGACCAGCGCCGCGGTCGGCTTCCACCTCTACTTGATGGCCCAACCGCCCGGCCTGCCCGAAGAGCTGATCGCTGCCGCACCAGACACCTTCTTCGGCCACTTCCTGGACAGCTGGGGCAAGGACGCGATCCCTGCCGACATCCGAACCGCCTACCTGGACGCCTGCCGGTCAGCGGTTCCGTCGATCGTCGCGGACTACCGCGCCTCGGCCACGATCGACGTCAGCCACGACCAGAGCGATCTTGCCAAGGGCAATAAGTTGCGGATGCCGGTGACGGTGATCCAGCAGGACTGGGGCGCCGCGCTCGGCTTCGACGCCGCGGCCCGCTGGAAAGCGTGGGCCACCGACCTTCATCACGAGACCACGGACTCCGGTCACTTCCTGGCCGAGGAGTCACCCGCCGAGGTCTCCGCGGCCATCAGGGAACTGCTCAAGCGGTGAGGTAGGCGGTCGATTCCGCGAGGGCATCGAGCGCGGCGGGCAGCGACGTACTCACCACCTGACCGTCGCGCTTGACCGGCGTACCACCGACCAGGACGGTCTCCACGTTGCCCGGGTGCCCTAAGGTGACCACGGTGGCGACCGGATCCTGGAGGCCACCGGCCAGATTCAGATCCGTACTGCGCAGCACGATCAGGTCGGCCTGGTTGCCGATGGCAAGCGATCCGACGTCGGTCAGGCCGAGCGCACGGGCACCGGCGACGGTCGCCAGCTGGAGCACCTCGGCCGCCGTGAAGGATCGGTGGCCCAGGGCAAGCACCTGCTGCATGACACTGAACATGTCGCCCGGAGAGCTCGTCACGGTGTCGATCCCGAGACTGACACCAACCCCCGCGGCTCGCAGCCGTGCGGCGACCGGCTCGCCCATCTCCAACCGCGACTCGACCGCGGGCGCGACCGAGACGGACGCACCGGAGTCGGCGATCAATTTCAGCTCGGATTCGGGCAGGTTGTTGCAGTGCACGTACAGGGTGTCCGGCCGCAACAGTCCCGCCTCCCGTAGCTTGGCGATCGGCGTGGGGGTGAGCTCGCTGCTGTCGATGTGGGTCACGACCGGCAGACCGAGCTCCGCGGCCAGCGTCCAGTCGGCTTCGACGTACTCGAAGGGCGCGTACGCCGGACCGAGCGACGCGACCGCGACCGTGATCCGGCCGGAGACACGGCCGAGAACGTGGCGCAGGCCGTCGGAATCCACCGCACCGCCGGCCAGCGGCGAGGGGCCGAACCCGAAGACCGCCCGGATGCCGCTGCGGTCGAGCGCGTCGACGGCAGCGTCGGCGAACTCGGTGGAGCCCTGCACGTGCGAGTAGTCCTGCACCGTGGTGATCCCGCCGTCGACGCACTCCAACGCACCCACAAGGTTGCTCGCGGCAACATCTTCCGCACGATACCGAGTGCCGCGCGCCTGCATCACGCGGTCGAAGTAATACCCGAGGTCACCGTCGGTCCCGATCCCGCGCAGCGCGGTCTGCCAGACGTGCCGATGGGTGTCGACGAAGCCGGGCAGCACGATCCGCCCGGTCGCGTCGATCACCTCCGCGTCGTCAGCGACCAGACCGGATCCGACCGCTGCGATCCGGCCGTCCTCGATCAGTACGTCGGTGTCCGGCCGGACCACCACCTCCGGCGCGGTGTCGATCACCAGGCCGCCTCGCACCAGCATGCGCATGGAAAATCCCCTCAATAGAAAGCTTTACGGAAAGCTATCACCAAAGGAACCTAGACTGTCAACCATGACGAGTGACCGGGTAGACGGGATCCTCGCGGCCTGGCAACAGGAACTGCCGGACGCGCTGCACCCGACCAGCGAGCTGACCAAGCGCCTGATGGTGCTGGCCGACGACCTGGATCAGGCCACTCGACCGGTGCTGCGGGAGCTCGGCCTGACCGCGGCCGAGTTCGACGTGATCGTCGCGCTGCGCCGGTCGGGAGCGCCGTACCGGCAGAAGCCGTCGGATCTGAGCCGCAGTCTGCTGCTGTCGTCCGGGGGCACCAGCAACGTCGTCAATCAGCTGGTACGGCGGGGACTCGTGGCCCGCGAGCCTGATCCGGACGACGGCCGTGGCACTCAGATCCGGCTCACCACCGAGGGAGTGGCCGCCGCGGAGGAGGCCGTGATCGCGAGCGCCGCGGCGCATCACAAGCTGTGGGACGGCCTGCCCGACGAAACCATCCAGCGCGCGATCGCCGCGCTGCGAGCACTCTCCGGCTTACCCGAGCAGCCCGGGACATGACGAGGCGGCCGGTCCCAGAGGGATCCGGCCGCCTCGGCTTCTCGTGGTTATCCGGCCTGAAAGAACGCGCCCTTGAGGTAGTCGTGCACGGCGTCCTCCGACACCCGGAACGAACGACCCACCCGCACCGCGGGCAGCTCACCGGAGTGCACCAAGCGGTACACCGTCATCTTGGACACGCGCATGGCCGTGGCGACCTCCGCCACGGTCAGGAACTTCACCTCGGCGAGCGGCTGCTCACCACCGGACTTCTTTGATGCCATTGCGCACCGCACTTCCAGCACGGATCGTGCGCCGGCTTCCCCTCCGGCACCTCCGTCCGTGCATGCAACGAGCGTAGTGGCTGTTGGTACGAATGGGAAAGAGGGGGACTCGTGTGACTCAGGTCGGGTCTGATGGTCCCGCGCCGTAGCGAGCAGGTGCTCGGTGCGGTGCATCGGCGCGCGGGAGCGAAGGTCTCGATGCGGAGCATCGTGGCCTTTGCTCACGTGCGGCGAGGTGCCGTGCCGAGTGCCGCGCAGTAGGCGCGGGACCATCAGACCCGGCCTTAGTACGAAGGATCGAGACCCAGAAGAGGGAAACTGGTGTCGCGTGTCGCCTTGATTGCGCGGTCCAGCCAGGTGTCGGGGTTGTAGCCGCTGGACCAGTCGACGTACGTCGCGTCCCGGCCGTCCGTCATCCGCAACGGCGCGACCTGCGCGAACCGGACCTGGATCTCCTCGCGCCACGCCTCCGGCACCGGCGTCAGCGGGTCGATCGGATTGCCTGCGACGATCGCGAGCAGGTGACTCCAGGCCCGCGGGACGACGTCGATGATCGCGTACCCGCCACCACCCGTAGCGATCCACTTCCCGCCCGCTACCTCATGGGCGAGATCATGCAAGGCCAGGTACGCCGCACGCTGCCCGTCGATCGTTTTCGTCAAGTGCGCCAGGGGATCCTCGACATGTGAGTCACAGCCGTGCTGCGTCACCATTACGGTCGGCCGGAACGCCTTCACCACGTCCGGGACGATCGCATGGAACGCCCGCAACCAGCCGGCATCCCCCGTGCCCGGCGGCAGCGCGACGTTGACCGCCGTACCCTCGGCGTCCGGTCCACCGGTCTCCCCCGCGCTGCCGGTGCCCGGGAAGAGCGTGGTCGGCGACTCGTGCAGGCTGACCGTGAGTACGCGCGGGTCGTTGTAGAACGCGGTCTGTACGCCGTCCCCATGGTGCACGTCGACGTCGACGTACGCGATCCGCTCGGCGCCGTGGTCGAGCAGCCACTGGATCGCGATGGCGGGGTCGTTGTAGACGCAGAAACCACTGGCCCGGTCCGGCATCGCGTGGTGCAGGCCGCCGGCGATGTTCGCCGCGTGCAGCACGTCGCCCTCCCAGACCGCCCGAGCCGCCTCGACGGTCGCGCCGACGATGTGGGCGGAGACCTCGTGCATCCGCGGGAAGCAATAGGTGTCCTGGGTGCCGAGACCATGCGCCGGGTCGGTGCTGTCCGGGTCCTCACCAGCCCGTTTGACCGCGGCGATGTACTCAGCGGTATGCACGGTCTGCAGCAGTGCATCATCGGCCGTCGGCGCCGGCACGACCTTGAGCTCGTCGAGTATGCCGAGCGCACTCGCCAGCCGGATCGTGAGCTGCACCCGGATCGGACTCATCGGATGCCCGCGGCCGAAGTCGTACGCCGTCAACCCATCGTCAAAGACCAACATCGCCTCACCGCTCATCCGCGTCCTCGCTTCGCTCCGGGCGCGGATGAGCTTTTGCTGCTGTGCTTGTTGATGAACTCGCTCCGCTCGTCCATGCTCCGACCTTAACCGTCAGACCTCCGGAAGTGGTTTGCCAAACCTGACACTCAGTCGGTAGGCGCCTCGCTGCGCATGGAAGACGGTCATCGCCAGGATGCCGGCAGCGGCCGCGATCAGCGCGGCCCACGGATGCGAACCGACGTGCGCCCAGGCGGTCAGCGCGCCGGCGATCGCGAACGCACCCAGGCCGCCGACCGCGTTCCGCGTCGGTGAGTTGCCGGTCAGGTTCGGGTACTCACGGGCGGAGATGCCCTGAACGAAGTGCGGAATGCCGTTCGTGCCCATCAGCCCGGCCATGAACGTCAGCACGATCACGTGAATCATGGCTCCTCATTTCAGTCTACGGACGTTGACTGAAACCGTAGACCGGTCATCGCGCTTCAGTCAACATGCGTAGACTGAGCCGATGACGACGAGGGTGGAACAGCGGCAGCGGACCGAGACCCGGATCCTGGCGGCGGCGCGGCGGTTGTTCGGGGAACACGGGTACGACCGGACGACGATCCGCGCGATCGCGACGGCGGCCGGCAGCGATCCCGGCCTGGTGATGCGGTACTTCGGGTCGAAGGAGAAGCTGTTCGCCCAGGCGGCGGCGATCCCCGCGGACGGGCCGGTCGAGGGTTCGCCGGAGCAGATCGCAGAGCAGTTGACCGCCGGGCTCACCCAGAAGCTCGCGGACGATCCCGCTGTGGCGCTGGCAGCGTTGCGGGCGATGTTCAGTCACCCCGAGGCGGCCGACGAGGTGCGGTCCGCGATCACGGCGCAGCAGCGTCAGGTGGCGGAACAGTTGCCCAGGGAGGACGCCGTACTGCGGTCCGGAGTGATCGGAGCGTTGACACTCGGGCTCGTGATCGGGCGGCACCTGGTCCGGCTGGACGGACTGGATGCGGACCCGGACGAGGTGATGGCGGTGGCGGGCCCGCTGATCACCGCGTTGACCACTGCTTGACTTCAGTCCGGTGCCGACTGCATGACCCCGTCTGAAGCCTTGACCGGACCTGCATGTGGATCCGGGCGGCGCGACACCCCTCCTGAAGCCGCGCCGGCCCGTCACCACAGGCGCTGGTCCGACAGATGCTTCATCGCTCAAGGACTGCAAGGCGTTACAACATTTGCAGGATGTCGCCAAAGCCACTGCGATTCGATTGCGGAGGGTTACGAATCCCGGTCTAGTCCTGTATTCTGCCCCGGCTTGTCCCCAGCGCGTTGCAGGTTCCTGCAAATGGTGAGAATCGGACTTGCGCGGGTCGATGCTCAGACCGCACAGTTCCTTCCCGTGAGGAAGCGCTTGAGCACGTTGAAACCCAATCGACGGCAAATCTTCACGGCAGGGGCGGCCGTAGCCGCGTCGACCGTGGCCGTCCAGACCCTGGCCGCGACGGCCACCACCAACACCAGCACCGCCACGCCCGGCGGTTTGTACGGCTCCGGCACGCTCGGCTCCTGGTCCACCGCGACCCGGGCCATTTCGACCGCGGCGCAGATCCAGCGCGTCCGCGAGACCAACGGCGTGTACATGTTCGGCGACAGCATCTCCGTCCAGGACGGGAAGGCGCTGGCGATCCGGCTGCTGAACCGCGACGGCAGCCAG
This sequence comes from Kribbella sp. NPDC026596, assembly GCF_040638415.1. Taxonomy (NCBI): domain Bacteria; kingdom Bacillati; phylum Actinomycetota; class Actinomycetes; order Propionibacteriales; family Kribbellaceae; genus Kribbella; species Kribbella sp. NPDC026596. Next base: position 158,989 of record NZ_JBEZYF010000002.1, read on the forward strand.
CTGGCCGTGAACAACTGGTCCCTCCGGCCCACCTCTCCCGCGGTCGACGTGCTGCAGCAGTGGGCGACGACGTACGGCCTGCCGCAGCGGATCCTGATGGCGAGCGGATCGAACGACATCTTCGACCCGCCGAAGTTCGCGGCGCAGATCGACCGGGCGATGAGCATCGTAGGCCAGAACCGGACGCTGTTCTGGGTCAACCTCCAGGCCGTCCGCACGGCCCAGACCGCGACCGTGCAGCTCGCCGACCAGCGCAACAGCGCCTGGCTCAACATGCAGCTGTACGACGCCCAGGAGAAGTACCCGAACCTGCGCATCATCCACTGGGCCGAGTGGCTCTGGGTCAAGCCGTACCGGCTCCTCAACTACCTGCGTGACGGCGTGCACCCGACGGTGCCGCTCGGTCAGGACGCCCGCAACGAACTGATCGTCCAGGCACTGACGCAGCGTTGAATTCCTTCCCACCCCACCGCCCCGGTCGATGAGATACGCTGGCTGTGTGAACACGAACTTGTTGCAGAGCTGGTGGGCCGCCTAGGGCGGTCACCCGGCGTTCACACGCATCCAAGAGGCCGCCTCGCCGAGGCGGCCTTTTTGATGCCCTCTCTCGGCTGGGCGCCCACACTCACCGAGAGGAACAGTCATGACATCGCTATCCGGTATCACCCCGTCCGGCCGGCTGACGCTGGGCAACCACCTCGGCGCCCTGCGGCGGTTCACCGACCCCGACGGGTTCTACTTCGTCGCGAACCTGCACGCGATGACCACCAAGCACGACCCGCGCCGGCTCGCCTCGCTGACCCGGGAGTTCGCGACGCTGATGCTCGCGGCCGGCGTTCCCGAGGGCACGGTCTTCGTGCAGTCCGACGTACCCGCGCACGCTCAACTCGCCTATCTCCTGGAATGTACGTCGTACGTCGGGGAGCTGTCCCGGATGATCCAGTACAAGGAGAAGGGCAAGGACCGGCCGATGACCCGGGCCTCCCTGTTCACGTACCCGTGCCTGATGGCCGCGGACATCCTGCTGTACGGCGCCGAACGCGTCCCGGTCGGCGGCGACCAGGACCAGCACGTCGAGCTGGCCCGTGACGTCGCGATCCGGTTCAACCGCGAGTACGGCGAGACGTTCGTCGTACCGCAGCTCGCCAAGGCGGCGTTCGCGACCCGGGTCAAGGATCTGGCCAACCCGACCAGCAAGATGAGCAAATCCGACGCCGACGAAGCGATCGGGACGATCCGGCTGCTCGACCCGCCGGATGTGATCCGCCGGCAGATCATGCGCGCGGTCACCGACTCCGACAACGAGGTCCGGCACGACGAGGCGGCCAAGCCCGGAGTCACCAACCTGCTCGAGATCCTGGCCGCCTGCACCGACGGCGATCCGGTCCGGCTGGCGGACGCGTACTCGTCGTACGGTTCGTTGAAGCAGGACGTCGCGGACGCGGTCCTGGCCGTGATCGAGCCGCTGCAGAAGGAGTACGCGCGGCTCGCGATCGACCCGGGCGCGATCGACAACCTGCTCGCGCAGGGCCGCGATCGGGCCATCGAGACGAGCGAACCCCAACTCCGGGCAGCGGTGCGCGCCATGGGTTTGGCAGGATCGGCACCATGAAGATTCGCGTCGCCACGTTCAACATCCGCAACTCCTCCGCACCCGACGGCGACAACGCCTGGCCGGTCCGGCGGAACGCGGCAGTGGCGGCGATCGAGCTCCTGGACGCAGACGTGGTCGGGCTGCAGGAAGTGCTGCCCGACCAGCTCGAGTACCTGCGCTGGCGGTTCCCGAAACACGAGATCGTCGGCGTCGGCCGGGACGACGGAATGAGCGCTGGTGAGCACTCCGTCGTCCTGGTCCGGCCCGGCGACTGGCGGGTCGAGAAGCACGAGACCCGCTGGCTGTCCGACGACCCGGGGACGCCGGGATCGGTCGGCTGGGACGCGGACCTGACCCGGATCGCGACCTTGGTCTGGCTCCGGCACAAGAACGGTACGACGATCGCCGTCGCGAACACACACTACGACCACGCCGGCGAGGTCGCCCAGCTGCAGTCGTCGCGGCTGATCGCGCGCTGGACCGCCGGCGAACTGCCGTGGATCGTGATGGGCGACCTGAACGCGACGCCGAACTCCCCGCCGCTCAAGACGCTGACCGAGTCCGGCCTGCGCCTCGCCGTACCGATCGAGGCCGGCGGCAGCTGGCACGACTTCACCGGCGCGGAGGACGACGACCGCATCGACCACATCCTGGTCAGCCCGGAGTGGACAGTGGTCGAGGCAGCCGTCTCCCACTACCGCCCGGACGGACGGCTGCCCAGCGACCACTGGCCGGTGCTGGCCACGCTTTCGCTTTAGATCTTGGCGAAAACCTCTTCGCGGAGGCGCTCCAACGCGTCGAACCGGCGGTTGCCGGTGCCGAGGAACGAGTCGGGTACGAGCAGCTCGTCGATTCCCGCCGCCGGGTACTGCGCGACCTTGTCGAGCACCTCCTGCGCCGACCCCATGATCACGTGCCCGCCACGGCTCTCGAGCCGCTCCTTGCGCTCGATCGCCTCGGTGTCACCCGGTACGACGACCTCCAGCATCGTCTGCGCGGACCGGCGTACCGACTTCGGGTCGCGGCCGAGGCGCTCGCAATGCGCGGCGAAGACCTCGCCCTTCTGCGCGGCCAGCGCCGGGTCACCCCAGTGGTTCCACTCGTCGGCGTACTTCGCAACGATGCCGAGAGCAACCTTCTCGCCGGCGGCGCCGATCATGATCGGCAGGTGGGCCGGCTTCGGCTCGAGCGGGGCGCCGGTGAGCTGGTAGTAGGTGCCGTCGAAGGTCGTACGGTCCTGGGTGAGCAGGCCCGTGATCACCTGGCAGGCTTCCTCGAACCGGGCCAGCCGCTCGCGGACCGGCGGCAGCTCGATGCCGTAGACCTCATGTTCGTTCACCTGCCAGCCGGCGCCGATCCCGAGCACGAACCGGCCGTCACTCATCTGGTCGATCGTCGCCGCCGCGTTCGCGACGACCGCGGGATGCCGGTAGGTGTTGCCGAGCACCATCGAGCCGACCCGGACCCGCTCGGTCCGGGCGACGATCCCGGCCAGCAGCGCGAAAGCTTCGTTGACGGGCACGGACAGGTCGTCGCCGTTCTGCATGAAGTGATCTGCTATCCAGACGCCGTGCCATCCGGTGCGTTCGGCGTACTCGGCTCCTTCGAGCACTTCCGACCAGTTCCTGGATGCCGCGGGCCACAAAGAGAAGTCCATGACGGTCATCCTCTCTCTTGGGCCTCCAGCACCGCTTCGCCGTTCTCCTCTGCCCACATGGTGAGCATCCGGATCGGGCCCATCAGGGTCCGGCCGAGGTCGGTCAGCTCGTACTCGACGCGGGGTGGGACACCGCCGTACTCCGTGCGCGTGGTTAGGCCGTTCGCCTGGAGTCTGCGCAGGGTCTGGGTGAGCACCTTCTTCGAGATGCCGCCGATCAGCGTGATCAGCTCCGAGTGCCGCCGCGGGCCTTCGTTGAGGCCCCACAGGACGACCACGGCCCACTTGTCCGCGATCACTTCGACCGCCAGGCGCGCCGGGCAGTCGGCGAGGAAGACGTTGCCGGGATCCAAACCATCCACGGCTGACCAGGGTACCCAGCGGTTCCCACGGCGCTGGCTACCGTCCCTTGCCATGAGCGGCCTTCCCGAAAGCACCCATCGACTCTTCACCGAGCCCAAGGACGTCACCGTCGTCACGCTCGACCCCGACGGCTCACCGCAGGCCTCGCTCGTCTGGGCCGATCGCGACGGCGACGAGCTCCTGCTCGGCATCCAGCGACCGCACCGCAAGGCCCGCAACCTGCTCCGCGATCCGCGCGTGACGCTGCTGGTCCAGGACGACCAGGTGAGCTCTCGCGGCATCACGCAGTACCTGGTCGTCCGCGGTACGGCGAAGCTCGACGGACCGGGGATCCCGGCGGACTACAAGGCGTTGATGGACCGGATGTCGCGGCGCTACCTCGGCGTACCCGAATTCCCTTTCGGCGAAGGCATCTGGGACACCGGCATGATCGCCCGGATCACCGTCCACCGGGTCACCGGCGAAGGACCCTGGGTCTAGACGACGATGTGCCAGCGGAGGAGGAAGGCGCCGATCGAGAGGATCAGGTAGGTCAGGACGAGCAGGGCGCCGATGCCGGGGCGCGGGCGGTGGCGGCGGACCGGTGCGTCGGCGGCCTGCCCGCGAATGGCCTCCATCACCGCGCCGACCTCGGCCGTGCGGTCCTTGGGGATGCCGTTGATCTCGCTCTCGTCCTGGCCGCGGCTGAGGACGACGTTGTCGTCGCCGATCTCGATCTTGTCGACGTCCTGCCAGGCGAGGCTGCGGATCAGCATGCTCGTGCGGGCTCTGAGCGCGGTTTCGGTCAGCTCCACGCGGTAGAGGACCACTCCGCCGGCAACGCGGACGACCGAGGCGCCGATGATCGTCAGCAGGCCGACCGCGAGCATGTCGCGCGCACCCATCCAGAGCCAGGAGTTCAGCGCCGGCACCACGACGAACGGCGCGACGAACAACGCCCACGCCCACCAGGGCGCCGGATCCAACGGCACGCGCCAAGGCAGCGGCGGCACCTGGGCGGAGCGCACGGGAGCAGGGCTGATGTGCTCGGGGCTCTCCTGCTCCGAACGATTACTCATGAGCGGGACAATAGTCGACTCCTCGGGATCGGTCGCGGGAAACCCCGTCGTTCATGGACGGCAGGAACAACTGCTCCCTGCTCTCGGAGAATGGAGGCTGTCGGTGCCGGCTGATTGGGTAGACGGCATGTCCAGGTTCCGGCTGTACCCGACTCCCACGCAGCAGGCTGGGCTGCTAGAGCAGTGCAGACATGCCCGGTACGTATGGAACCTCGCGCTTGAGCAGTGGTCAATGTGGACCCGTGACAAGAGACCGACGCCCGGGTACGTCGAACAGGCACGGCGACTGACTGAGGCACGAGCTGCGTTCGACTGGCTGCGGGCCGGGTCGCAGACCGTGCAGCAGCAGGCCCTGCGGGACTTCGACCAAGCCGTCAGGAACTTCTACAGTCGGACCCATCGACGGCCGACATGGCGGAAAGCCGGGAGACACGAGGGATTCCGCATTGTCGGTGGCCAGGCGTCCCGGGTCGTAAAACTCAACCGCAGGTGGGCGCGGGTGCTGGTGCCAAAGGTCGGATGGGTACGGTTCCGGCTATCCCGCGGCATACCGGATGCGAAGTCGTACCGCATCACGTGCGACCGGGCCGGCCGCTGGCACCTCGCGTTCGCCCTTATCCCGCCGCCGATTCCAGCGCCGGGAACAGGCGAAGTCGTCGGCGTAGATCGCGGCGTCACCGTCTCTGCTGCGCTGTCCACCGGTGAGCTCCTGCTGTGCCCCGGACTGTCGGAACGCGAGCTAGACCGACTCATGCACCTGCAGCGGCGCCTTGCCCGCTGCCGTCGAGGATCCAGCCGGCGCCAACAGATACAAGCTGCGATCGCCAAGCTCCACGGCCGGACTCGCGACCGTCGCAAGGACTGGGTGGAGAAGACCAGCACCGACCTAGCGCGACGCTTCGACGTCGTCCGGGTTGAAGACCTGCGCATTTCCCAAATGACCAGGCGACCGAAGCCCAAACCCTCTCCGGGGCGACCAGGTAAGTTCTTGCCGAATCGTCGCAATGCCAAGGCGGGTCTGAACCGAGGCATTCTGGCCAACGGCTGGGGAGATCTGGTGAACCGGCTGGAGCACAAAGCGCCGGGACGGGTCGAGAAAATCAATCCTGCGTACACGTCGCTGACCTGTAGCGCCTGTGGGCATTGCGCATCGGAGAACCGCAAGAGCCAAGCGGTGTTCCGATGCGTGGCCTGCGTGCATCAGGCGAACGCGGACGTGAATGCAGCCGTCAACATCGCGGCCGGGCGGGCCGTCAGAGCACGCCGAGAGACGCCCGTACGGGTCTCACCGAAGCGTGAACCTCAACTCGCTACCCCTCCGTAGTGGTTGGAATCCCCGTCCTTCGCGATGGGGAGGACGTCAACCCTTGAACACGGCGGGGAACTGCGGCGCCAACAATAACGCCAGCTGGTGGAGAGGTGTTATTCGGCTGCGAGGGCTCGCGAACGGTTGCGGGCGGCTTCGATGGCGGAGAGGAACGCGGCGCGGACCTTGTGGTCCTCCAACTCCCGGATCGCGGCGGCCGTCGTACCTCCTGGCGAGGTCACTCGCTCGCGCAGGACGGTCGGGTGCTCACCGGTCTCCCGGAGCAGCTTCGCAGAGCCGACGACCGTCTGGACGACGAGCTCCGACGCGGTGCCACGGGGCAGGCCCATGTGGACGCCGGCCTCGATCATCGCCTCGACCACGAAGAACAGGTACGCCGGACCGGAACCGGAGATCGCGGTCACCGCATCCTGCTGCTTCTCCGGCACCCGGATGACCCGACCGGTCGCGGCCAGCAGGCCCTCGGCCAGCTCGAGGTGGCTCTCGTCGCAGTGCGCACCGCGGGAGATCGCGGCCATGCCCTCGTCGACCAGCGCCGGCGTGTTCGGCATGACGCGGACGACGGCCACACCCTCCGGCAACCGGGACTCGACGAAGCTGGTGGTGATCCCCGCGGCCAGCGAAACCACGGTCTGCGACGCGCGGACCGCCGGGGCGATCTCGGCGAGCAGGTCGCCCATGTCCTGCGGCTTCACCACCAGGACCAGGGTCTCCGCCTTGGTCGCCGCGTCCACGTTGGACACGACGTCGACGCCGTACCGCTCCCGCAGCTCGGCGGCACGCTCCTCCCGGCGCTCGGTGATCAGGAGCTCCTCCGGTCGCCGCCCGGCCCGAATCAGCCCGGACAGCAACGTCTCCCCCATCACACCGGCCCCGAGAATCGCCACCTGACTAGTCATGCCCAACAGACTACTGACCTTCGGCCGGACTACTTCTTGCTGATCAGGGAGCGGGCGAAGAACTGGAGATTGGCGGGGCGCTCGGCCAGGCGGCGGACCAGGTAGCCGTACCAGTCCTCCCCGTACGGGATATAGATGCGCACGGTGTGGCCGAGGCCGGACAGCCGGAGCTGCTCCTCGGGCCGGATACCGAAGAGCATCTGGTACTCGAAGCTGCCCGGCTGACGGTTCGCGCGCTCGGCCAGCGAACCGGCGATCGCGATCAGCCGCGGGTCGTGCGAGGCGATCATCGGGTAGCCGGTGCCGTTCATCAGGATCTTCATCGCCCGGACGTACGCCTTGTCCACCTGGCGCTTCTCCTGGAACGCGACCGACTCGGGCTCCTTGTACGCACCCTTGCAGAGCCGGACCCGGGACCCGGCGTGGGCCAGGTCGCGGCAGTCGCCCTCGGTCCGGCGCAGGTACGCCTGGAGCACCGCGCCGGTCTCCGGGAAGTCCTGGCGCAGCTCGCGCAGGATGCCCAGGGTGGAGTCCGTGGTGGTGTGGTCCTCCATGTCGAGGGTGACCGTCGTACCGGCGTTGCGGGCGGCGAGGCAGATGGTCCGCGCGTTCTCCAGCGCGATCTTCTCGCCGTCGCCGGGCAGCGCCTGGCCGACGGCGGACAGCTTGACCGAGACCTCGGCGTGCTTGGTCAGGCCGGCGGCCGCGAGTTGCTTCAGGAGCTCGAGGTAGGCGTCCGCGGTGGCGGTCGCGGCGGCCAGGTCGGTGACGTCCTCCCCGAGGTGGTCCAGGGTGACGTTCAGGCCGTTGCTGACCAGCTTCTCGGTGGCCAGTACGGCCTCCGGATTGGTCTCGCCGGCCACGAACCGCGAGACGATGCCACTGGACACCGGGAGCGACGACACGGCCTTCTTGATCTGGGGGCTGCGGGACATGCCCAGCAGGACTCGCCGAAGCACTACAGGTTCCTCCTCATCAACCCACCCGGCCCCATATGCCAGTGGTGTCAGCAGGTTACGCGCCTGAACCGAACCCGCCCTAATCATGTGGCCGGGACCACACCAGCGGGTCCACTGGTTCGGTACTCGACCCTTGCTCAGGAAAGATGCGGGCATGCCCATCTTCAAGCGTCGGCGGCGGACCGTGGTGGAGGCCGATCCGATCGGCGCGTTCTGGTCGTGGTGGTCCGCGTCCGGAGCCGCTGTCGTCGCCGACTCGATCGCCCGGACGGAACCGACCGAGACGAGCGGCCTCCTGACCGAGCGGATCGCGGAGATCCACCCGGATCTCGAGTGGGAGCTCGGTCCCGGGCTGCACGCCGAGCACGTCCTGATCGTCACCGCCGCCGGCAACCCCGTGCACCGGGCCGTCGCCCGCCGCTGGTTGCGTGCCGCGCCGCCGTCCGACCAGACCTGGGAGTACGCCGACCTGCGCCGGCCCGGGCCCGCGTTCACGATCCGCTTCGACGGGCTGCCGCCGATTCCGGTCGACGAGGCCGTCGTCTCGGTCGAACCCGATGCCGCCTCGATCCACGTCGGCGTACATCATCCTGTTTTTCCTGAGCTGCCGATCGACGTGCAGCGGCGGGTGACGTTCCTGATCCTCGACCTGGTTCTCGGCGAGGAGATGGTGGAGACCTGGGTCGGCGCCATCGAGACGCTCACCTCGGTGCCGGATGATGCTCGGCCCATCGAGGCGCTACTGCCGGAGGTCGCCGGGTTCGCGTCCGAGCACACGCTCGAGGACGGCAGTCCGGCGTGGAAGATGCTCGAGGGTACGCGCGACGGACACCGGCTGATCGCGACCGCCGAGTACCCACTCCGCTCGATCCGCCGCCCGCACCTCGACACCCACGCCGCGGTCTCGATCGGGTACCCCGTGGTCCGCGAGGACGGCCTGCCCGAAGCCGAGATGCTCGACGAACTCCGCAGTTTCGAAGACCACCTCACCGACCGCCTCGGCGGCTCCGGCAACCTCCTCGCCCACGAAACCTCCGCCGGCACCCGCATCCTGCACTACTACACCGACGGCACCACCCCCGCCGGAGCCCAACTCAAAGCCGCCACCACCGGCTGGCCCCACGGCGCGGTCACCGTAACCACAACCCCAGACCCCGCCTGGCACAACGTCTCCCACCTCGCCGGATAACTGCGACCCACGCGCCCGCTACGCGCGCTCCTACCGTCGCGTGCTACGCCGGGTCGCTCCCACCCACCCTTTTGCACGCGGCTACCGCCGCATCCTCGACCACACCGTGGTCCCGCGGACCGTCGTCAGGCCCAACGCCGCCGCTCGATCGGCTGCCGGGCTATCCCGCCCACGGGTTGGGGCCTTGCCGGACGATCAGCAGCTCGCGGGGCTGGCCCGCCGGCCAAAGGTCGACTTGATAGAGGAAGTGGTCACCGGGGCTGCCGTTGACTTCGGCGGTGGGTGGCGGCGACGGGATGTAGGAGACCCGGGCACGTAGTAGTCCAGCTGGCACGGCGAGACTCGGCCCATCGACCGGATCGACACTGGGGCTGTATACGGCGAGTTCACCGCTCGGAACATCGAGGTCTGCTTCCACGATGTGCTCGGCCGATGCCTCGATGATCGGCGTCGACGCGTGAACGGTGATCAGCGACTCGACGAGATCATCCCGGGCGGTGCCGACCGCGATCGAGTGCGGTTCGACGCCGACGCGATGGACGTAGACCGCCTCATGCGTCCAACCGGCCGGCGGCAGGTCTGGATCTATCGCGTGCTCGGCTATCCATGCCCTGTAGAGCTCAAAGTCTTGGACGTAGAACTGCCCGTGATCAGCATCGATCAGGAACCTCAGCGACGCGGCACCCATCGACGCAGGCTATCGGAGCTCGCGCCGCTACCACTGGCGCCAGCCGCCGGCGGCGTCCCCACACTCAACCGCTGAACCATTCGCATCCCAGTCAACACGGCGATGAAGCCGGTCGTCACGAAGGCCACGATCCGCCCGACGCGATCGAGTCGTGGCAACCGGCGGCGCCCGACATCGCCGAGTCGTGGATCCTGGCGACGGCTTACGGCGTGTCGGCCGCCAGGATCCACGACTGAGCGACGGCTCACGCGCTAAGGCGCCGGAAACGGGTGCGGTTTGCGCATGAGCTCCCTGAGGACGCGCGTCAGACATCGAGCGCGCACGACTGAGCAGCCTTCGCGCTGGGTGGTGGGCTCGACGTTGCCGAGTCGTGCAAACTGGCGGGCGCTGTTCGGCCAGACGTCACCGAGTCGTGGATCCTGGCGACGGTTTTCGGCGTGTCGACAGCCAGGATCCACGACTGAGTGACGGTTCACGGGGGTCCGGCTTGTCCTGCGTCCGGGGTCGCGGCGGGCCGGGTGGACGCGACGCAGGAGCGGGCTTGGCGGGGCGTCGAACGGACCGCAGTCGGCGAGACCACGTTGTGGTCGATGAGCGGCGGTAGCCGCGCGCAAAGGGGCGGGTGGGAGTGGCCGGCGTAGCACGCGACGCAGGAGCGGGCGTGCCGGGCGCGAGAGGGGCTTACCAGGTGATCTGGCGCGCGTGGGGCTAGGCGGTTCGGCGTTTTAGGGTGGCGGCGCCTAAGCCGAGGGCGGCGAGGATGAAGGCTAGGACTATGAGGGCGTCGCGGCCGGTGCCGGTGGTGAAGCCGTTGCCTTGGGCAACTCCTATGACCGCGTCGACGGCGTAGGAGAGCGGGAGTATGTCGCTGATGGCGTGCAGGACCGTGGGGAGTTGGTCGCGGGGGATGAGGAGGCCGCACAGCAGGATCTGCGGGATCATCACGGCGGGCATCATCTGGACGGCCTGGAACTCGGTGGCGGCGAACGCGCTGGCGAACAGGCCCAACGCCGTACCGAGAACTCCGTCCAGGACCGCGACGACGCCGAGCTGCCAGGCGGGGCCCTGGATGTCGAGATCCAAGGCGTACAAGGCGATCGACACGACCACGATGGCCTGAACGACGGCGATGAGGGCGAAGGCCAGCGCGTAGCCGAGGAGGAAATCGAGCTTCGCCATCGGCATCGTGAAAAGCCGCGACAGCGTGCCGCTCGAGCGTTCGCGCAGGGTCGCGACCGAGGTGACGACGAACATGATGATCGCCGGGAAGACGGCGAGCAGCGGCCCGCCGAAGCGGTCGAAGGCGTTGGGTGAGTCGGTGAACATCCACCACATCAGGCTGACCAGCAACGCCGGCAGGACGATGAGCATCGCCACCGTCCGGTGGTCGCGGCGCAACTGGGCCAGGACCCGAGCGGCGACGGCGAAGGTGACCCGGGGCGTCATCGCGCACCAGCCTTTCGGTCGATGAGGGTGAGGAACGCCTGCTCGATGTCGTCGGTACCGACCGAGTCGAGCAGGCCCCGCGGGGTGTCGTCGGCGAGCAGGTCGCCGTCGCGCATCAAGAGGAGGCGGTCGCAGCGCGAAGCCTCGTCCATCACGTGACTCGAGACGAGCAAGGTCGCACCGGCGTCCGCGAGTGAGTGGAAGAGGTTCCACAGGTCGCGCCTCAACACCGGATCGAGGCCGACGGTCGGTTCGTCGAGGACGAGAAGTTCCGGATTCCCGAGCAGGGCCGCGGCGAGCGAGGCCCGCGACTGCTGTCCACCCGACAGTCGATCCACCCGCTGGTTGGCGTGACTCCGCAGATCGACAGCGTCGATCACCCGGTCCACGTCGTCAGACGGAGCACCAAGCACGGCGGCGAAGAAGCGCAGGTTCTCCGTGACGGTCAGGTCGAAGTACACACTGGACTCCTGGGTGACGTACCCAATCCGGCCGCGCAGCTTGGGTGCTCCGGCGGGCGACCCGAGGACGGAGACGTCGCCAGTCACGCGAGCCTGCAGACCGACAATCGCCCGGATCAGCGTCGTCTTGCCACAGCCGGACGGCCCGAGCAGCCCGGTCACCGTCCCGGCCCGGAGATCGAACCCGACCCCGTGCAGGACCTCCCGGTCGCCGCGCACCACCACGACGTCCCGGCAACTCACCGCGTTTTTCACCATGTGATGAATTTAGCGCCGCAGGCACCCCTTGGCAAGACCGGGGAACTCAGATGACGGCTTGTCCGGTGATGTCGCTCAGCGACTCCAGGTCCGGCTCGCCGTACCGCCGCCGGAGTGCGTCGAACGCCACCACCTTGTCCGCGCCCCAGCGACCGACCCCTGCCGCGTACGAGTCGCCGGACACGAAGACCGGCGGTGTCCGCTTGCTGTGGAACTTGTCGGCGTACATGACGAGTTCCTCCTCGGGCGATCCGGGGATGTAGTCGTCGACCGGGATGGGCAGGGACTGCCGCAGTACGTCGTCACGCGTGATGCCGACGCCCGTGTGCCGGGAGGCGAAGCGGCAGATCTCCTCGGGGAAGCCGAGGTCCCGCAGGAGCTCGTGCCCGAGTACGCCGTGTCGAACGTAGTCAGTGGTGTCGAGCTCACCGGCCGAGTTGTAGAGGCGGTAGACGCCGACGTCGTGCAGGAGAGCGCCGGCGCGAACGAGATCGGTGTCCAGGTAGACGACGAGGCCGACAAAGAATTCTTCGGCGATCTGGCACACCAGATCGCAGTGGTAGTAGACCGCCTCGAAGGCTTCGCGGGTCGGGGCGTGATCGCGATGCAGCGTCTCGATCTCGCGGTCGGTCGGGATCTGCATCAGCCAGTCAGGTGAAGTTGGAGAACCGGGGCCAACCGGTCGATCAGGGTCTGTACGTCGGCGCCGGCTACCGGTTCGAGCTCGACGAGGTAGCGGGCCATCGCGAGTCCGATCAGCTGCGTCGCGACCAGGCTGACGCGGAGATGCGCGTCGGGTACGTCGATCGCCCGCGAAACCGGCTGGATGATCAACTGCGTGATGCCCTCGCGCATCACCCGGGCGACCTCGTCACTACTGACCACGCTCCGGAAGATCGCCTTCATCCGCTGCTGTCCGTCGGCCGACTCCCAGACCCCGAGGAACACGGTGGCGATCCGCCGGCCGAGCTCCTCGCGCGGTCCGTCGAGGATGTGGGCGGCGATCTGCCGCGGGTCGACCGGGATCGCCATCGCCTCGATGAACAGCTCATCCTTGCTGTCGAAGTAGTGGTGCACGAGGGCCGCGTCCACGCCGGCCTCGCGGGCGACCGCGCGGATCGAGGTGGCGGTGAAACCCTTGTCCGCAAAGGAATCCCGGGCCGCTCGGAGGATCTCACCGCGGGTGTCCGGTCCGCCGGGCCGTCGCCCGGGCCGACCGGCTCCCGCAGTACGCCGGCCGGTGGACCCCGTCGTACGGGGCGCGGTCGAGTCCGCCGTACGACGGGTCGTCACGGGGTGAGCTCCGAGATCTCACCTTCCGGAGTCACGGCGAACGACGTACGGCGGGACGAGCGGACGAAGTGTTTGCGGGTGAACTCGAGGGACTCGACCAGGTCGACCTCACGCTCGGACCGGCTGGTCGCGCGGCGGGTGTTGATCTCGATGATGATGTGACCGCGGAAGTCCTGGTTCGCCAGGCCGTTCAGCAGGTCCGCGGCGCGCTGCGTGCCGCGGCCGGGCACCAGGTGCTCGTCCTTCGCCGAGCCGGTGCCGTCGGTCAGGTGGATGTGCTTGAGGGTCCTGCCCATCGTCGCGGCCAGCTCGACGCAGTCCTGCTCGGCGGTCGACGAGTGCGACAGGTCGAGGGTGGTGTGCGCGTAGGTCTGCTCGGTCGGGTCCCAGCTCGGCGCGTACGCCTGCAGGCCCTTGCCGGGCGCGCGCCACGGGTACATGTTCTCGACCGCGAAGATCACCCCGGTCTCCGCCTCGAGCCGGGCGATCCCCTCGACGAAACCGCGCGCGTAGTCCCGCTGCCAGCGGAACGGCGGGTGTACGACGACCACGTCGGCGCCGAGATCCTTCGCTGCTTCGGCGCTGCGCTCGAGCTTGCCCCACGGATCGGTCCCCCAGACCCGCTGGGTGATCAGCAGGCAGGGCGCGTGGATCGCGAGCACCGGGAGGTGGTGGTAGTCGACCAGCCGCTGGATCGCGTCGATCTGGGTGCTCAGGGGGTCGATGCCGACCATCACCTCGACACCGTCGTACCCGAGGCGCGCGGCCAGCTCGAAACCGCTGGCGGTGGACTCGGGGTAGACGGAGGCGGTGGACAGGCCGATCCGCGCGGTCTTGCTGGTGTTCATCGAGAACCTATCGGGGTTGCAACTGGTCGAGCCGGGACAAGATGACACCTTCGCGCAGCGCCCACGGGCAGACCTCGAGCATGGGCAGGTCGAACAGGTCCATCACCGCGTCCGCGACCATCGCGCCGGCGAGCAGCTGCGACGACCGGCCGGCCGACACCCCGGGCAACTCGGCCCGCTCGGCGGCGGACATCTTGGTCAGCTTCGGCATCCACTCGGCCAGGTCGTTCCGGTTCAGTCCGCGGGGCACGTACGGTCCGTCGTCCGACGGTGCCGCGCCACAGATCCGGGCCAGCGAGCGGAACGTCTTGCTGGTGGCGACCGACCGTTGCGGCTTGCCTGCGCGCAGTACCCCACCGGCCACCGCGGCCATCTCCATCCGGATCCGCTTGCGCAGCGCCCGCACCTGATCCTTGTCCGGCGGGTCGGTGGTCAGGGCCTCGCGGGTCAAGCGGCCGGCGCCGAGCGGCGCTGAAACGGCGACCGTCGGCTCCTCGTCGGACCCGGCCGCGATCTCCAGCGAGCCGCCACCGATGTCGAAGACCGCCAGGCGACCCGAGGACCAGCCGAACCAGCGCCGTACCGCCAGGAAGGTCAGCCGCGCCTCGTCCTCACCGCTCAGCACCTGCAGGTCGATCTCGGTCTCGGCCCGGACCCGGTCGAGCACCTTCTCGCCGTTCGGTGCCTCCCGGAGCGCGGACGTGGCGAACGCGAGCACCGACTCGCAGCCCTTGTCCTCGGCCAGCTCGGACGCTTCCTTGACGAACGAGATCAGCCCGTCGGACCCGGACTGCGCGATCTTGCCGTCCTTGTCCAGGTGCTCGGCCAGCCGCAGTTCGGTCTTGTGCGAGTACGCCGGGTACGGTGCGGCACCGCGATGCGCGTCCACCACGAGCAGGTGGACGGTGTTGGATCCCACGTCGAGTACGCCGAGCCGCATACCCTCACGCTACTGGACTCCGCGAGCACAAGCGTGTTCCGGAGTCTTCGTTCACAGTTGTGGGACGGATGCGCGTACGCTTTCCAAGTGCCTGAGGTTTCTCTCGATTTTCCCCGCGCGTGGGTCGAGTTCACCGATCCCGACGACTCCGACCAGGTCTTCCGCTGCGACCTGACCTGGCTGACGTCCAACTGGACCTGCATCTTCGGCGGTGGTTGCCAGGGCATCTACAAGGGGCGGCCGAACGACGGCTGCTGCACCCTCGGCGCGCACTTCTCCGACTCCGACGACGAGAAACGGGTGAAGTCGTACGTCAAGGAGCTCACCAAGGACGACTGGGAGTTCCGCAAGGAGGGCCGTAAGAACGGCTGGGTCGAGACCGACGACGAGGGCGACCGCAAGACCCGGGTCTGGGACGGCGCCTGCATCTTCCTGAACCGCCCGGGCTTCCCCGGTGGCGCCGGCTGCGCGCTGCACGGGCTGGCGCTCAAGCGCGGCGTGCACTTCGTCGAGACCAAGCCGGACGTGTGCTGGCAGCTGCCGATCCGCCGTACGTTCCGCGAGGTCGAGCGCCCGGACGGTACGACGTACACCGAGGTCGGCATCGCTGAGTACGACCGGCGCGGCTGGGGTCCGGGCGGACACGACCTGGACTGGTACTGCACCGGCAACACCGAGGCGCACATCGGCGTCGAGGCCGTCTTCGAGTCCAGCAAGGTCGAGCTCCAGACCCTGATGGGCCTCAAGGCGTACGACGTACTCGCGGAGCTGTGCAAGCAGCACCTGGAGGCGGCGCGGCCGTTGCTACCGCACCCCGCCTCTAAGTAGTGATCTTCTCGTTGTCGACGAGCCAGCGGATGGCTTCGAGGGTGGTTTCGAGCGCGGAGTAGCGCGGCCGGAAGCCAAGGAGGCGGGCCGCCTTCTCCATCGAGCAGTTCGGGCTGTGCGCGATGTGGTCCTTCGTCGTCGCCGCGTCCCGATCGGAGACTGTCTTGGTCCACTCGTCCCACGACATGAACGTCAGCTTGGCTTCTTGACCGAACGAGCTCGCCACGCCTTCGGCGTACCCGCGCAGTGTCATCGCGCCGTCGGCGACCGCGTGGAAGCTCTCGCCCACCGCGGTCGAGTGGCTGGACAGCGCGGCCAGGAAGATGCCCGCGACGTCGGCCGCGTGGACGTGGTTGATGGTCTCCAGGCCGAAGTTCGGCAACGCCAACTCGTCGCCTCGGGCAAGCTTCTCGAAGACGCCGAGGTCGAGGTTGCCGGCCGGGTTGATCGGCGTCCAGCCGGGGCCGCTGATGTGCCCGGGGTGGATGATCGTGACCGGCAGCCCGTCGCGGCGGGCCTTGCCGAGCAGGTAGGACTCGATCGCGGCCTTCTGTACGCCGTAGTCGCCGAAGGGCCTGCGCGGCGCGTCCTCCCGGGTCGGGACGGTCACGCTCGGGCCGTGTACCCAGATCGTGCCGCAGTGCAGGAGGTGCTGGACCTTTCCTTCCACCGCCTCGACGAGTTGACGTGCGCTGTCCTCGGTGAAGCAGATCAGGTCGACGACCACATCGGGGTTCAGGTCGGCGACCCGCTGGCCGAAGGTTCCGGCGGCGTCCTCGGCTTCCCGGTCGACCTGGATCAGCTCGACCTGTTTCCACGCCGCGTCCGACTGGTACGGCGTACGTGCGCCGCGACTGAGCACCGTGACCTCATGCCCGAGGCGCACGAGCCCCGGAACGAGGTAAGTGCCGATATGACCTGTGCCTCCGATAACGACCGTACGCATGATGTGAACCCTAGCCCGACACACCCCTGCCGCCGCGACTGTCGGTGGGTGGGGCCAGAATGGCTGGCATGCGTCTGGATCATCTGTCGTACGCGTGCGGACCCGATGGGTGCCGTGCGACCGTCGAGCGGTTGTCCGCGCTACTCGGAGCGGAGTTCGTGGACGGCGGTGTGCACCCGCGCTTCGGCACGGTCAACCACATCCTGCCGCTGGAGAACGACCGCTACATCGAGGTGGTCGACGTACTCGACCACCCTGCCTCCGACAAGGCACCGTTCGGTCAGGCGGTCCGCGCTCGGAAGGAGCTCGGCGGCGGATGGCTGGGCTGGGTGGTGGCGGTCCGCGACATGGAGCGGATGGAGAAGCGCCTCGGCCGCCAAGCCGTGCCCGGTAACCGGCACCGGCCCGACGGGGTGAACCTGACGTGGCGGCAGATCGGCGTGAAGGGCCTGATCGCCGACCCGCAACTGCCGTTCTTCATCCACTGGGACGACCTCGCCGAACACCCGTCGGTCGGCGGCAAGGGCACCAAGCTGACCGCACTCGAGATCGCCGGCGACCCCGTCCGCGTCACCGACTGGATCGGCCACCCCGCCGACCACCTCCTCGACGACCTCGACGTCGCCTGGGTAGGCCCCAACGGCCAACCCGGCCTCGTAGCCGCCGTCTTCCAAACCCCCAACGGCCTAGTCCGCCTGTAGTTTTCGCCCCCGGCGTGCTGTGGGTTTTACCCCCGGCGTGCTACGCAGTCGCTCCTCCGTCGCGCGCTACGCGCGCCCCCACCCACCCGACGTTCCCTGCGGGCTGACGCCCGCGTTCCGTGGGCTTATCGCCCTTGTGCTGCCGGCTGAGCGCCGACGCTCGCGGGCTATCGCCCGTTATGCGGCTGACGCCGCGCGGTGCGGCTCAGCGCCCGCGGTCACGCGGCTCTCGCCGCGGTGCGGCTCGTCGCCGCGGATGTGCGGGCTGACGCCCGCTTGCCGCACTCCTGCGTCGCGCCGACCACATCTCGGCTGCTGCTGATCCGTGACAGCTCTCGGGATCCGTTGGAGATCCTTGACCTGTCCTTGCTGTGGGGCTAACGTACAACCAAATGGTTGTAGATGATGGTGTGGTCGACGAGCTGTTGCATGCGTTGGCTGATGGGACTCGGCGGGACATTGTGCGGCGGTGCCTGGTGGGTGCGGCGTCGGTGTCGCGGTTGGCCGAGGCTTATCCGATGAGCTTCGCGGCCGTGCAGAAGCATGTCGCCGTACTGGAACGGGCCGGGCTGGTGAGCAAGGAACGCAGTGGCCGGGAGCAGCTCGTGCGGACCGACGTCGACGCCGTACGGCGGGCTCGGGACGCACTCGACCAGCTCGAGGCGACCTGGCGCGGACGCGTGGACCGGATGTCGGCACTGCTGACCGAACCCGAAGAGCCGGCCGAGCCGCGGGACTGAGCGAGACCCACGGGCCGGGCTGCGGGACCAAGCGAGATCGAGGGGACTGAAACGATGAGTGTTACCAGCGTTGACAAGGACTTTGATGGGTTGACCTTGACCGTGATCGCGGACTTCGACGCGACGGCCGAGCGGGTGTGGGAGTTGTTCGCGGATCCGCGGAAGCTGGAGCGTTGGTGGGGACCGCCGACGCATCCGGCGACAGTGATCGAGCACGACCTGACACCCGGTGGCGAGGTCTTCTACTACATGACCAGCCCCGAGGGTGAGAAGTTCCACGGCCGGTGGAACGTGACCGCGGTCGACGCGCCGAGCTCGGTGGAGTTCGTGGACGTGTTCGCGGACTCCGAAGGCAAGCCCGTCCCCGACCTGCCGACGAACAGCATCCGGATCCAGCTCGGCGCGTACGACGGGGGCACGCGGATGGAACTGCGGTCGGTGTTCGACTCTCGGGAGCAGATGGATCAGCTGCTCGGCATGGGCATGGCCGAAGGACTCGCCCAGGGCGTCGCGCAGATGGACGCGCTCCTCGCCGAGGACTAATG
Organism: Kribbella sp. NPDC026596; assembly: GCF_040638415.1. Taxonomy (NCBI): domain Bacteria; kingdom Bacillati; phylum Actinomycetota; class Actinomycetes; order Propionibacteriales; family Kribbellaceae; genus Kribbella; species Kribbella sp. NPDC026596. The sequence continues at coordinate 177,729 of NZ_JBEZYF010000002.1, forward strand.
GATGTTTTCGAGGTCCGCGAGTGAGGTCTCGAGGTGCGTGAGTAACCGCTGCAGGTGCGGCAGCGTACGGCGGCAGCCGGTCAGCCCGAAGTGCAGTTGATGGTCGTAGCTGGTGACGCTGATGTTGAGCGCCTGCCCGTTGAGCACGATGCTCGCCGGGTACATCCCGAGCAGCCGCGACCGATTCCAGTACAGCGGAGTCTCGGCCGGCCCGGGCACGTTCGAGATGACCAGGTTGTACGGCGGCGTCGTACGGCCGGCCACGCCCGGGAGGACCGCGGCGGGCCCGGCGACACTGAAGCCGAGGGCGCCGATCAGCAGTTGCTGCAACGGGCTGAGCTCGGACAGCACGCCTTTGGCGTAGGCGGTCGACGCCATGATCCGGCGGATCCGGCGCTCCGGGTCCGCCTCGTCGGTGGCGAGTTCGGCGATCAACGTGCTCAACGAGTTTCCGCCACCCGGAGCATCGGCCGCACTGCGCAACGACACCGGGACCATGGCCGTCAACGCCTTGTCCGGAAGGGCGTTCAGCTCAAGCAGATAGTTGCGCAAGGCACCTGAACACATCGCCAGCATGACGTCGTTCAGCGTCGCACCGGTGATCGCCCGGACCTTCTCCAGCCGCTCGATCGGCCAGGACTGCGCCGCGAACCGCCGCGAGCCGGTGATCGGCTGGTTGAGAATCGTCCGCGGCGCCTGGAACGCCGCCGCCGAGTGCTCGGCCGCCACGCTCCGGATCATGCTCTTCAGCCCGACCGGCGTGAGACCGGCCAGGTCGGCGAGGAATCGCACGGTGTGTGCAGGCAGGCGGCCGACCGTCGTCAGCAAGCCAGTAGACGGGGTCTCCGGCGCGGACGGGAGTGCATAGGTCGCGGGCATGTCGGTGCGCGCGGGGTCGGTGGTGAGGGTGTCGGCCAGCCGGCGCAGCGCCGAGACGCCGTCGATCATCGAGTGATGGATCTTGCTGTAGAGGGCGAAGCGGCGTCCCTCGACACCTTCGATCAGGTGCATCTCCCACAGCGGACGATGCCGGTCGAGAAGCGTCCCGTGCAGGCGACTGGTGAGCTCGAAGAGTTCCCGGTAGCGACCCGGGCGGGGCAGGGCCGACATCCGGACCTGATACTCGAGGTCGACCTCGTCGTCGCGGTCCCACGACCAGTAACCGAGGTCCCGGGCGCGGTGGCGAACCCGCCGGGCGAACAGCGGATTGACCGGCTGCGCCGCGACCATGTCGTGGTACAGCCGCGACACGTAGTCCCGGGATCCTTCGGGGAACACCTGGTCCCGTTCGGCGCCCTCCGGCAGCTCGAACAGCATCAGTCCGCCGACATGCATCGGCTGTTCGCGCGTCTCCCCCAGCAGGAACATCGCGTCCAGCGGCCCCACCGCTGTCATCAGTCCTCCCGACCTGGTCCCGGCATCCCATCGTCGCCGCCGTACCCCAGGCCGTCTACACCCGTCCGACACCCTTCACCCAGATTTAGTTACCGACTCAGCAACTATCGGACGGAGGGTGTTGGCGGGTGTCGCGGGGTCAGTCGAGCGGCCGGTAGTTGACGCCGATCGCCTCGATCCGCGACAGGTGCGGACGCAGGCGGCCGAGGAACTCGTCGTAGGACGTCTTGGGTGAACCCCACGCGCGTTCGGCGAAGGCGGACAGCCGCGGCAGCAGCATGTAGCCGACCTGCGCCTCGTCCGGCATGTACTCGGTCCAGATCTGGCACTGGGTGCCGATGATCAGCTCGGCTTCCTCCGAGGTGAGCGACGCCGGGATCACCTCGAAGTCGTAGACCTTCTCCAGCGGGATGAAGTTGCCGATCGCAAGCGGCTCGGTGGCCGGGTCGCCCTGGTAGTAGTCGAAGTACACCGACTCACACGGGGCCATCACGGTCTGGTGCCCGGCCTTCACTGCGACCTCGCCGCGCTGGGCACTCCGCCAGGCCATGATGACCGCGTCCTTCGGGCAGTCGGTCTCGACCATCTCGTCCCAGCCGACCAGCCGGCGCCCCTCCTCGGCCAGCACCGTCGCGACCTGCTCGGTGAACCAGCCCTGCAGCTGCCCCGGCTCGGTCAGCCCGAGGTCGGCCTGCCGCTTCTGCGCTACTTCGGAGTCCCGCCACTGCACCGACGGGCACTCGTCGCCGCCGAGGTGGATGTAGGGGCTGGGGAAGATCTCCAGCACCTCCCGAAGGACGGTCCGGACGAACTCGACGGTCTCGTCGTTCACGTTCAGCACGTCGTCGCTGATGCCCCAGTACTGCCGGACCTTCAGCTGCGTGTCCGGGTTGTTGCCGAGCTCCGGGTATGCCGTGATCGCGGCCTGCATGTGACCCGGCAGGTCGATCTCGGGAACCACGGTGATCCCGCGGTCGGCGGCGTACGCGACGATCTCGCGCAGGTCGTCCTTGGTGTAGAAGCCGCCGTGGCGCTTGCCGTCGTACTCGAACTCCGTCTGGCCGCGGGACATCTTGCCGACCATGGTCTCGTCGCGCCAGGCGCCGATCTCGGTGAGCTTCGGGTAGGCCTCGATCTCGACCCGCCAGCCCTGGTCGTCGGTGAGGTGGAAGTGCAGCACGTTCAGCCGGTGCAGGGCGAGCACGTCGATGACCTTGAGGACGAACTCCTTCGGCATGAAGTGCCGGGCGACGTCGAGCATCATCCCCCGCCAGCCGAACCGCGGCGCGTCCGCGATCCGCACTGCCGGCACCGCGACCTGGCCGTCCGCGGCCGGCTCGGCCGCGTCGATCAACTGCAGGTACGTCGTCTCGGCGTGCCGGAGCGCGTCCTCGGAGCCGGCCGACAGCCGGGCGCCGTCCGCGGTCACGTCGATCCGGTACTCGGTCTCGCCGAGGTTCTCGACCACGTCCCGGATCGCCTCGGCGACGGGATTGCCGGTGAACCACTGGCCTTCCTCGACGGTGAGTTCACGCGGGGCAGGGACGATCGCGATGTCAGGCATCCGGACTCCAAAGAGGATCTGAATTACGTCAGAACGATCCTATAAGTGCGGTACGCTGCTCGTCCACGTTCGGAAGTGCGTGCAACCCACATGCTGAGAACGCTGCTGAACACTCCGTAATCGAGTGCCTTCGGAGTCAGGTTGATGAGAAGGTGAGCCGGTGAGCGCTGACCCGAGACCCGCCGAGCTACAGCGAACGACCTTGCGGGTATTGGTGGCGAGCAACGTGCTCGGTGGGGTGGCCGTGGCGAGCGGGTTCGCTGTGGCGGGCCTGCTGGCGGAGAACATCTCCGGCTCGACCTCGCTGGCCGGCTTGGTCGCCACGTCGACCACGCTGGGTGCCGCGCTCCTCGCCGTACCGCTGGCTCGGGTAGCGCGTTCACGCGGGCGACGGGTGTCGTTGACGATCGGCTATCTGATCGCCACGGTTGGTGCACTGCTCAGCGTCGTCGCAGCGCAGGTGGACTCGCTCTTACTGCTCCTGTTTGCCGGATGCCTGTTCGGCAGCGGGTCTGCCTCCAACCTGCAGTCCAGGTACGCCGCAACCGACTCAGCCGATCCCGCCCACGTCGCCCGATCGCTGTCGCTGGTCGTCTGGGCCACCACGATCGGTGTGGTCGTCGGACCGAACCTGACCGGCGTCGGTGGCTCCGTGGGTACGTCGCTCGGAGTCATGGCGCTCGCTGGTCCGTACGTGTTCTCCGTGATCGCGTTCGGGCTCAGTCTGGCCACCGTGTGGTTCGGGTTGCGCCGACTACAGCAGGTCACGCCGCGAGCGAAGGTGGAGCGACAGCCGCTGGCACCAACCTTCCGGCGCGTGGTGTCGATCCCCAATGCCCGGCTCGGACTGTTCTCCATCGCTGTCGCACATGCGGTGATGGTCGGAGTCATGTCGATGACGTCGGTCCACCTGCGGCACCACGGTGCATCTCTGACGATCGTCGGCTTCGTCATCAGCGGTCATGTGGCGGGCATGTATGCCCTGTCCCCCGTCATGGGCTGGCTGGCAGACCGCCTCGGCCGCATCCCGACCATCGGCATCGGCCTGGCCATCCTCGCCATAGCCATGACTGTGGCCGCGCTCGCTCCGGATGACGCCCACGGCCTGACCGCCGCCGCCCTGGCGCTGCTGGGCCTCGGTTGGTCCGCCTGCCTGGTCGCCGGGTCCACTCTGTTGTCCCGCTCTGTCCCGGAAGACATCCGCACGTCCGCGCAGGGCCTGTCCGACCTCACCATGGGCGTCTTCGCCTCCATCGCCGGCATCGCCGCCGGCCCGGTCCTGGCGCACCTCGGTTTTCACTGGCTCGCCGTACTCTGCGGCATGCTCCTGATCCCTGTCGCTCTGCTGGCCGCCGCGACGAGCAGACCGCTGCCGGCGGCAACTAAGGTCTAACAACGTGAGCATTGCGGAGGGTGGGATTCCCAGTCCGAACATCTGGCATCACCCGAAGGTGTACGAGGTCGAGAACCGGGCGGTGGATCCGGACGGGGTGATCGAGCCGGCCCTGCGGGCGATCCGGGACTGGGCCGGGCTGACGGTGCTCGACATCGGATGCGGGACCGGATACCACCTGCCGATGTTCGCCGCGACCGCCGCGCGAGTGATCGGGGTGGAGCCGCATGGCACGCTGGCCGACGCGGCCCGTCGGCGAACGCGTGCCTTGGCCAACGTCGAGGTGCGGCAGGGTACGGCGCAGCAGTTGCCGGTGCCGGACTCCTCGGTCGACGTGATGCATGCGCGCTGGGCGTACTTCTTCGGGCCCGGCTGTGAGCCCGGACTGGCGGAGCTGGACCGGGTGATGCGGCGTGGTGGCACGGCGTTCGTGATCGACAACGACGCGAGCCGGTCGACGTTCGGCCGTTGGTTCGTCGCGGCGTACCCGACGATCAAGCCGGACGTCGTGGAGAAGTTCTTCACCGAACGCGGATGGACGCGAACACTCCTGGACATGGGTTGGCGGTTCGAGCGGCGTGCGGACTTCGAGGCCGTGGTCCGGATCGAGTTCAAGCCCGCCGACGCGGACCGGATCATCGCGTCGCACTCCGGTGTCGAGGTCGACTATGCGATCAATCTCTGGAGCAAGGACTTCTGAACGCCTTCTGAAAGTCTCTGAAGCGACACCCGGGACCGGCTGCGGACGGACCTCGATGACCCATAGGGTTGACGGACCACTCGACGGGTCTTCTGGGGAGGCGCCAGCCAGGGATGGACGGACTCCTGCTCGAACGCGTACCGGGGTTGCCGGACCGACTTCGGATCGATGTAGGTGAGCAGCGAGCCCTGGTGATGCCCTCTGCCGCCGCAGCCCGCCAGCTGGCCGACCTGGTCACCGGTGCGGAGGATCCACCGGACGGTGTGGTGGTGAAGGTCGGCGGACCGGTCCGACTGATCCCGGCCGAAGGCGGACTGCTGCCACACCTGACTGTTCTCGACAACGTGATCCACGGGCACCGAGTTGCGCATCCCGTGACCAAGCAGGCCGCGAAGGAACAGAGTCTGGTCAAGGCGGCCCGCTGCGGTCTCGAGGACGTGCTGGACCGCTATCCGCATGAGATCACGCCAGGCCGGCGCCGGCTGGCCGGTGTGGCCCGGGCACTCGGCGCGTACCCACGGGTGATCCTGCTGGAGGACGCGAACGGCCTGCCGACGTGGGGATCTCTGCTGCGGATCGAACACAACCCGGACCTCTCCTCGGCAGCTCTGCTGCTGATCACGACCAATGCGGCACGGACGACGGGCTTCCTCGATGCGGAGTAGTCGTCGGGCGTTCCTGGGCGCCGCCGGCGCGCTACTGGTCACGGGCTGTTCGAGTGACGTGCTCGGCCTGCGCCGCAGCGTGCGCATTGCGGTGAGCTGGAGCGGTCAGGAGCTACGCGCCTTCCATCAGGTACTCGACGGCCTCGGCAAGCTGGACTACCCCGTAGAGGTCGTGCCGCTCGGCGATGACATCTCCACCGCGTTCGGAGCTCGGTCCACGCGCCGTCCGGACATCGTGATGCTGCCGCAGCCCGGCCTGGTCCCTCGTCATCTCCAAGACCTCGAACCCATCCCGGCCGACCTCGCCGGACTCGGCCAGGCCCGGCTGTGGAAAGACCTTCTGGTGCACGACAAGACGACGTACGGCGTGCCCTTCAAGACGGCTCACAAGTCGGCGGTCTGGTATCGGCCCTCGGTTTTCCGGGAGGCCGGCGTACAACCTCCGCGGTTGTGGGCGGAGTGGTTGGAGCTCAACCAGACACTCACACAGGCGGGTATCACGCCGCTGTCCCTCGCCGCTGGTGACGGCTGGGTGCTGACGGACTTCCTGGAGAACGTGCTGCTGGGCATCGCGCCCGCTGTCTATGAGGGTCTTGCGACAGCGACTGATCCGCGTCCGTCACGGCAGCCACAGTTCGCCGCCGCACTGCGGTTGCTCGGGACGATGTGGTCGGCTCCGGATGCACTGGCCGGTGGTGTGAACCGCTCACTGGTACAGCAGTTCCCAGATGCCCTGGTGGAGGTGTTCGGCCACCGCAGAGCCGCGATGGTGCTGGCATCCGACTTCGCAGAACCAGTCGTACGGTCGTTTGCCGCGGACCCGGCCGACATCGGCGTTTTCACCTTCCCGCCGCTGACACCGGGTGGGGCAGCGCCTGTGGTGGTGGGTGGTGACGTGATGGTGTTGCCGAAGCCGACGACCGACGACGCGCTCGATCTCGTCCGTCGGCTGGCCGCACCGACCGCTGCGGACCCGTGGATCAAGGAAGGCGGGTTCCTGGTCGACGGACGGGTGTCGGGCTACTCCCCCGAGCTCACCAGGCTCGCGGAACAGCTGACCAGGCCCGGGGAGCTGTTGGAGTTCGACCTGTCCGACCGGCTCGGTCGCCTCGGTGACATCAACGGACTCTGGCGCGTGCTCACGGACTTCCTGATCCAGATCGGTGGCCGCGGGGCTTCCGTCGTACCCGAGGCTGTCGACGCGGCGATGACCGAGACACGGAAGGTGGAGGGCTGATGGGCCTGCAGACCAACGGCCTGTCGCTCGAGGTCGTCGGCCGGGAGGTGAGCGGCCGACCCGTACCGGGAAAACCGCGCCGGCCGGCCGGTCCGTACCTGCTGGGGTTGCCGGCGCTGCTGCTGAGCTGTCTGCTGCTGGTGCCGATCGGAGTGACCGTGGTCGCGGCGTTCCGGACCCCGGGCGGCTTCGGCTTCGGCAACTTCGCGGTGATGGGCGACCCCGGTGCATTGCGTGCCGTGGGCAACAGTCTGCTCTGGGTACTGGTCGCCTTCGGACTGGTGGTGGTCGGGTTCTTCCTCGCCCTGCTGAGTTATCGGCTCCCCGCGCTGACCTCGTTCCTGCAGCCCGCACTGGTGATCCCGTTCGCTGTGTCGATCCTGGTCTCCGGTGCGACGTTCCGGCTGATCTTCGACCCGACGCCGGAGCGCGGGACCGTGACGGCGGTCTGGAGCCGGCTGTTCGGGGCGAGCCCGGTCTGGCTCGGGCCAGGCTTGATCTGGCTCGTACTGGTGTCCGCCTTCGGCTGGACCTGGCTCGGGTACGTCGTGTCGCTGTTCCGCGCCGGACTGGACGCGATCCCCGACGACGTCACCCGGACTGTCGCCGCCGAAGGTGTGACCGGGTGGCGGCGATTGCGTGCGTTGGAGATCCCACTACTGCGGCCGATCACCGGTGTGGTCACGCTGACCCTGGTGATCGCGGCGGTCCGGGTCTTCGACCTGGTGCTGATCGTCGTACCGGGTTCGATGCAGCGGTCCGCGGATGTGCTCGGCCTCAACTGGTGGCGTGCGACCACGAGTGGCGACGACTCCGGACGGACGGCGGCACTCGGGGTGGTGCTGTTCGCGATCGTGGCCGCTGTCGGGGTGATCGGCGTTCGTGGACTGCGGCGGCGGCGCTGGGCGATGCCCGTGGCCGTCGTACCGCCTGATCCGTCGGTGGGTCGACCGAAGCCGAGCAAGCGGGTACGGCGGATCGGCTGGACGGTCGGCTTCGCTGTGAGTCTGGTGTGGATCTTCCCTGCCGTGGTGCTCGTCGCCACCGCCCTGCACTCACCACGCGAAGCCGGTCTGCGAGGCTGGTGGTCGCTTTCAGGACTTGGGTTCTCGTCGTTCGCGGCTGCCGCCAATGTCGGGCTCTTCCGGGCTTTGCTGTCCACAGTGCTCATTGCGGGCGCTGCCACGGCTGTCTTGCTGGTGATCGCCGTACCGACGGCCTATCTGGTTGCCTGGGGTGGTTTGCCGCAGTGGTTGGGCCGCGTGGTCACGTCTGCCTTTGTGGTGTTGGCGGTTACGCCTGTTCAGATGTACGCCGCTCCACTGCGGGATGCGATCGGTACTGCGGGGCTCGCGGGTTCCCGGGTTGCGTTGGCGCTCGTGCATGCGGCTGCCGGTCTGCCGTTCGCGGTGCTCTTGCTGCGGTCCGCCTTCGCATCTGCACCACCTGCGTTGGTGTCTGAGGCATTGCAGGGTCCTGCGCGGCAGAGCGCCGTACTGGCTACTGTGCAGCGGACCTATCGGCCCGCACTACTTGCAGTTGCGGTGCTGGAGTTCGCGTTGGTGTGGAACGACTTCATCGTCGGCTTCCTGATCAGCGGACCGGGTACGACGCCGTTGTCGCTGGTGCTGTGGGGTGAGGCGCGGCAGTTCTCGGCCTCGAGTGGGACTGCCGCTGCCGCTGCCGCGGTCGCGTCCGTCGTGCCCGTAGCACTGATGCTGACCTTCTGGCAGACCGTGGTCCGCGGACTGACCGCGGGGAGCAGGCCATGACCGCGGAAGAACCGAAACCAGACGAGAGGCCACGACCCAACCGGTCGCGCGGCTGGTTCTTCGGAATCAGCGCGCTGGCGTCCGGTCTGTTGTCCGGACTGGCGTCCGAGAGGTTGTCGCAGAGCCTCGACAGTGGCGGTTGGGTCCGCGTGGCCGGTCTGTCGCTGACCATTGTCTTCTTCCTGGTCTGGGCGGTCTACAACGCACCGACGCTGTTGCGGGCCTATCGGCGCTGGCGGCGCGGCGATGTCGTTCCGATGGCCGCACCGGAACTGCATGCGGCCGCGGAGGAGGCAGAGCAGTGGATGATCGCGCTCGGCTCCGACGCCGGCGGCATGGCCGCGGCCGAGTGGTACTCGGTGAACGAGCCCTGGCTGCGAGAGCTCCTGCTCACCGAGAAAGCGCGTGACGACACCGCCGACGACCTGGCCCGGATCTGCGACGCCCTGGAGGTTTGGTACGTACGTCGCTCTGAGCCGGGTGCACTGCTGGAGTTGAGTGAGTTCCTGAACGCGGTCGCGGACGGGTGTGGACGCCGGGACCTTGCGGAGCTGGCTGCTGTTCGCGCGGCAACGGCGTACCGGATGATGGGCGACTCGGAAGCGGCGAGCACGCGGCTGGGCATCTCGGACAACGTGGCGACCCACAGCCGTACGGCGGCCGCGTTGACGACTCGTCGGCAAGTGGAGCGGGCACTGTTGCACCTGGCTCGGGCCGAGCAGGCGCCGGCCGGGAACGACCGCGTCGAGGCGGTGCTGAACGCACGCGATCGGCTGGACGACGCACGACTGAGCCGGCCGGGTCCTGACCTCGCGGCCGAGGTGGCGATCTTCATCAACCTCGCGGTCGTGCATCTGTATCAGCAGGACGCCGAGGGTGCGCTGGACCAGCTTCGGCCGGCGGTTGCTCGCGCTACGGCCGCAGGCGATGTGAGTGGTCAGGCGCACGCACTGGAGCTGACTGGTGTGGCCGCGTGGATGCAGCGCAGTCCGCACGAAGCCAAGCGCTGGTGGGAGCACGCCGCCCACTTGTACGCCGAGATCGACGAACGCGAAGGCCGCGCCCGCTGCCTGCAACACCTGGGCTCCGCCGAGGTCGCCGCCGGCCATCTGCAACCCGCTGTCGAACTCCTCGAACAGAGCGCCCTCCTACGCACCTCGGAGAGCGAGCTCCTGACCAAGTACCTCGAAGCCGCCCGCGAAACCGCGCAGCTCCCGGTCGTCCCCGACGACACTCCCCGCCACCTGGCCGTCAACTGGCTCACCCGCAGCCTCAACCGCCTGCGCGGCCACCTCACCCTGGACCGCTGACCCACCGGGACTCGGGGTGGTTGTGGATGGGATGCCGGGAGTTGTCGGCGGGGTCGCCTAGGTTGTTGGGCATGGCGAAGGCGGCGGGGCAGACCAAGAGCAAGGCACCGGCGTATGCGTGCTCGGAGTGTGGGTGGACTACCGCGCGCTGGATCGGCCGCTGTGGTGAGTGCCAGCAGTGGGGCACGGTCGCCGAGGTCGGTGCGCCGAAGGCCGCCCGGATCACGGCCGGCCCGGTGTCGTCGCCCGCGATGCCGATCGCCAAGGTGTCCGCGATCGAGGCCGAGTCCCGCCCGACCGGTATCGCCGAGCTCGACCGGGTCCTCGGCGGTGGCGTCGTACCAGGAGCGGTGATCCTGCTCGCGGGTGAGCCGGGCGTCGGGAAGTCGACGCTGCTGCTCGAGGTCGCTGCTCAGTCGGCTCGGCGCGGTCAACGCACGCTCTACGTCTCCGGTGAAGAGTCGGCCGCACAGGTGCGATTGCGCGCCGGACGGACCGACGCACTGGTCGACGAGCTGTACCTCGCGGCCGAGACCGACCTCGGCGCCGTGGTCGGTCAGGTCGACGCGGTGGATCCGTCGTTCCTGGTGATCGACTCGGTGCAGACCATGGCGCACCCCGAGGTGGACGGCGCGCCCGGCGGCGTGACGCAGGTCCGCGAGGTCACCGGCGCGCTGGTGCGGCTGGCCAAGGAGCGGCACATCGCCGTCGTGCTGGTCGGCCACGTCACCAAGGACGGCGCGATCGCCGGCCCGCGGATGCTCGAGCATCTCGTCGATGTCGTGCTCGCGTTCGACGGCGACCGGCACTCCGGGTTCCGGATGGTGCGCGCGACGAAGAACCGGTTCGGGCCGTCGGACGAGGTCGGCTGCTTCGACATGGTCGACACCGGGATCGTCGAGGTGAGCGACCCGACCGGACTGTTCGTCTCCGAGCACGCCGAGCCGGTCGCCGGCACCTGCGTGACCGTCATGATGGAGGGCCGCAGACCGCTGCTCGCCGAGGTGCAGGCACTGGTCGGCCCGTCCGCCGCCCCACAGCCACGCCGGACCACGTCGGGTCTGGAGACGTCCCGGGTCGCGATGGTCCTCGCCGTCCTCGGCAATCGGGTCGGACTCAAGCTGACCGACCAAGAGGTGTACGTCGCCACCGTCGGCGGCGTGAAGATCACCGAGCCGGTCGCCGACCTGTCTGTCGCGATCGCGGTCGCGTCCTCGGTGATGGACCGGCCGATCCACCCCGGCCTGATCGCTATCGGAGAGGTCGGGCTGGCCGGCGAGGTCCGCCGGGTCGGCGGCCTGGAGAAGCGGCTCGCCGAAGCCGCCCGGCTCGGGTTCACCAAGGCGATCGTGCCCGCCGACGTCCCGAACCGCAGCAAGGACCTCAAGCCGATGGACATGCAGGCCAAGTACGGTCTCCGCGTCTTCGCGGCCCCTGACCTCCCCTCCGCCCTGCTGGCCGCCGGCCTCGCCTGAGGTGGTTGTGTTCCCGGCCACACCGCGCGGTCGGGGGTGAGACGGGGGATCTACAGCCTGCGGGTCAGGAACGTACGCTGGTGGCGCCCCCACCGGGTTCAGCGTCGAGCCTGGACACTGCCCGGCGTACCCCGGATGACTGCAGGAGCACCAGATGACCGGATCCAGAGTTGTCGCGCTCGGCCACTACCAGCCGGAGCGGGTGCTCACCAACGACGAGCTCGCCACGATGGTGGAGACCAACGACGAGTGGATCCAGAGCCGGGTCGGGATCCGGGAGCGCCGGATCGCGGCGCCCGACGAGCAGGTCGACGAGATGGCCTGGCGGGCCGCGGACAAGGCCGTCGCGAACGCCGGCCTGGACAAGGCCGAGATCGACTACATCGTGGTCGCGACCTGTACGGCGATCGACCGGTCACCGAACATCGCCGCTCGGGTCGCCGCCCGGATGGGCCTGGGCAATCCGGCCGCGATCGACCTGAACACGGCATGCTCCGGCTTCGCCTACGCGCTGGCGACCGCCGACCAGGCGATCCGGGCCGGCGCCGCGTCGAAGGCGCTGGTGATCGGCGTGGAGAAGCTGAGCGACTGGACGGACTGGACCGACCGCACCACCTGCGTGCTGATCGGCGACGGCGCCGGTGCGGCCGTGTTGGTGGCCAGCGACGAGCCCGAGATCGGCCCGGTCGTCTGGGGCTCGGTGCCGGAGATGTCGGACGCGGTCCGGATCGAGGGCCGCGAAGGCCCGTTCCAGCAGGAAGGGCTGAGCGTCTTCCGCTGGGCCACGACGCAGTTGCCGGAGATCGCGCAGCAGGTCTGTGAGAAGGCCGGCCTGAAACCCGAGGAGCTCGGCGGCGTGGTCCTGCACCAGGCCAACCTGCGTATCATCGAGCCGCTGGCGAAGCGGCTCGGCGCGGTCAACGCGGTGGTCGCGAAGGACGTGGTCGAGTCCGGCAACACATCGGCCGCGAGCATCCCGATCGCACTGTCGAAACTGGTCGAGAAGCGCGAGATCCCGTCCGGCGCGCCGGTGCTGTTGTTCGGATTCGGCGGCGGCCTGTCGTACGCCGGTCAGGTCATCCGCTGCCCCTGACGCGGCAGGCGTCGTACGGCGAACGGCTTGATTCACGCGGGAAACCTGAACTGCACGGTCCGGATGCACGGGCGCTTGCACGCGCACGTGCAAGCGCGACCCCGACCGCACCCCGCGACCGACGCCGAGCGGGGGACTTGCGCCCGCCCGTCTCCGCACGACCGCATAGACTCAGGTTCCGTGGCTCCGAATTCCGACAAGAACAGCACCGGCGCCCGGATGCGCGCGACCCTCGCGGCGGTGGCACCCGGGACCGAACTGCGCGAAGGCCTGGAACGGATCCTGCGCGGGCGCACCGGCGCCCTGCTGGTCCTGGGGCACGACAAGATCGTCGACTCGATCTCGACCGGCGGCTTCGAGATCGGCGTCGAGTTCACCGCGACCGGCCTGCGTGAGCTGAGCAAGATGGACGGCGCGATCGTCCTCGACCGCGACGCCACCCGGCTGATCCGGGCCGCCGTGCACCTGATGCCGGATCCGTCGATCGAGACCGACGAGACCGGCACCCGGCACCGCACCGCCGACCGGGTCGCCCGGCAGACCGGCTTCCCGGTGATCTCGGTGTCGCAGTCGATGCACATCATCGCGCTGTACGTCGACGACCAGCGGTACGTACTGGAGGACTCCGGCGCCATCCTGTCCCGCGCGAACCAGGCGCTCGCCACCCTCGAGCGCTACAAGCTGCGTCTCGACGAGGTGTCCGGCACGCTGTCCGCGCTGGAGATCGAGGATCTGGTCACGGTGCGCGATGTGGCCGCGGTCGCCCAGCGGCTGGAGATGGTCCGGCGGATCGCCACCGAGATCGACGGGTACGTCGTCGAGCTCGGCACCGACGGCCGGCTGCTCACCCTGCAGCTCAACGAGCTCGTCGCCGGGGTCGCCGGCGAGCGCGAGCTCGTGGTTCGCGACTACCTGCCGCCGTCCGCGGGACGCCGGCCCAAGACGGCCGACGACGTCCTGCTCGAGCTCGACGCGGTCAGCCCGACGGACCTGCTCGACATCGGCCAGGTCGCCCGCGCCTTGCAGCTCGGCGGCGCCGAGCAGCTCGACGCCGCGGTCACCCCGCGCGGCTACCGGCTGCTGGCCAAGGTGCCGCGGTTGCCGGGTGCCGTGATCGACCGGCTGATCGACCACTTCGGTCACCTGCAGAAGTTGCTCGCGGCAAGCATCGACGACCTGCAGACGGTCGAGGGGGTCGGCGAGAACCGGGCCCGCACCGTCCGTGAGGGCCTGTCCCGGCTGGCCGAGTCCAGCATCCTCGAACGCTACGTCTGACCTCTTCCGGCACTGCGTCACCAAGTGCCCCCGGCTCGTGTTCGAGCTCCGGGGGCACTTGCCTGTCGCGACCCCGGCGAGTAATACTCCACGTGGAACATTTCGCGTGGAACAATCCGGGTGGAGGATGATGGCCGAGCTCACGCCGTTGGCGATTTCGGTCCTGGCGCTGCTGCACGAGAACCCGATGCACGCCTACGAGATGTACCAACTGCTGATCAGCCGTCAGAACAACCGGATGGTGAAGGTCCGGCCGGGCTCGCTCTACCACACCGTCGAGCGGCTGGCCGGGCAGGAGTACGTCCGCGCGATCGGCACCGAGCGGGCCGGCAACCGCCCCGAACGCACGACGTACGAGATCACTCCGGCCGGCGCCGAAGCGCTGCGGCAGCGGGTGGAGAGCGGGATCGAGAAGTACGTCTACGAATATCCGCTGTTCCCGGTCGTCCTCAGCGAGGCGCACAACCTGACCGAGGAAGACGCGGTACTGCGGTTCCGCCGCCGGATCGCGGACCTGGACGACTGGCTGGCCGACCTGGACGAAGCCATCGGCGGTGCCCGCGAACGCGGCGTACACGAGCCGTACTGGATCGGCGGCGCCTTCATCCGCCATCAGATCGCCGCCGAGCGCGACTGGCTCGCCACCACCATCGAACGGATCGAGAGCAAGGACCTGCCATGGCAACCCCCCAAGAACAAGTGAGGCCTTCGGAGGTGCGGCCGTGGCCCGCGCTGTGGGCACTCGTCGTCGGCTTCTTCATGATCCTGGTCGACTCGACCATCGTGTCGGTCGCGACCCCCGCAATCCTGACCGACCTGAACACCGATGTCGGCAACGTCATCTGGGTGACCAGCGCCTACCTTCTCGCGTACGCCGTACCTCTCCTGGTGACCGGACGACTGGGTGACCGGATCGGCCCGAAGAAGGTCTATCTGACCGGGCTGGCGCTGTTCACTCTCGCCTCGGTCTGGTGCGGATTCACCACCTCGATCAGCATGCTGATCGTAGCCCGAGTCTTCCAGGGCTTCGGCGCGGCGATGATGACACCGCAGACGATGGCGGTGATCACCCGGATCTTCCCGCCGGACCAGCGCGGTAAGGCGATGAGTCTGTGGGGCGCGACCGCGGGCGTCGCGACGCTGGTCGGCCCGATCCTAGGCGGTGTGCTGGTCGACGGACTGGGCTGGCAGTGGATCTTCTTCATCAACGCACCGGTCGGCGTGATCGGCTTCGTGCTGGCGATGCGACTCGTGCCGGACCTGCCGACGCACCGGCACAAGTTCGACATCCCGGGTGTGGTGCTGAGCTCGATCGGCCTGTTCTGCCTGGTGTTCGGCATTCAGGAAGGACAGAAGTACGACTGGGGAACGATCAAGGGACCGATCTCGGTCTGGTCGCTGATCATCACCGGTCTGGTCGTGCTGGCGATCTTCGTCTTCTGGCAGTCCCGCAACCGCGGCGAACCGCTGTTGCCACTGGGCCTGTTCAAGGACCGCAACTTCTCGCTGGCCAACACCGCGATCACCACGGTCGGGTTCGCGATCACGGCGATGACGTTCCCGCTGATGCTGTACGCGCAGTCGGTGCGTGGCCTGTCTCCGACCAGGTCGGCGCTGCTGCTGGTCCCGATGGCCGTCATCACCGGTGCACTCTCACCGTGGGTCGGCAAGCTGACGGACCGGACACACCCGCGCTACCTGGCCGGCTTCGGCTTGGCGTGCTGCTCGATCGCGCTGTTCTGGCTGAGCCAGGTGATCGAGCCCGACGTACCGATCTGGGAACTGCTGCTCCCGATCGCCTTGCTGGGCGTGGCAAACGGCTTCATGTGGGCGCCGATCGGCAGTACGGCGACGCGCAACCTGCCACTGCACCAGGCCGGAGCCGGTGCGGGCGTCTACAACACGACCCGGCAGATCGGCGCTGTCCTCGGCAGCGCGGGCATCGCCGTACTGATGGAGTCCCGGCTGGCCCACAACCTGCCGGCCGCGCCGGGCGGCGCACCCGCGGGCGAGGCCAGCTTCGGCGGGAAGCTGCCGGAGGTGCTGCACCAGGGCTTCAGTGACTCGATGGCGCAGGCGTTGATCCTGCCGGCGGTGGTGCTGCTGATCGGTCTGGTCGCCGCGCTGCTGTTCACCAAGCCGACGTACCTGAAGGAGCGGCCCTCAGACGACCTGGAAAGCCTGCGCGGCTGACGCACGACCGTCGTAGACGGCCTTGACGACATAGGTTCCGGGCTTGGCAACCGGTTGACCCGGAAGACAGCCAGGCCCGGACCGATGTCCGTTCCACGCCACCGTGCTGGCGGCTTGCTTGCTCTTGGCAACTACGAGCGTGGCTCGCTGGATCGCCTGCCCACAGTGGGTTGTGGTCCAGATCAAGTCGTTGCCGGACATCACCGACACCGTGAGCTTGCTGGCGTCGACGGTCGCCTTGCATCCGTCCGAGACAGCGTCGAACTGGATCACGAAGTTCAGGACCGAGCCCGAGACGACCTTCCGGCTCGCCGGTAGTGCCTCGAGCTGTACGTCGGAACCCTCGCACGTCTTGTCGGCCGGAGGCGTGGTCTTGGTCGGCTTCTCGGTCTTCGTCCCGGTGACCGTGGGGGTGGGCGCCGGCGTCGTCGTCGGCGTGGCCGGCGGGGCGCCGCTCGGGTTCTGCTGCGGGTCCGTCGCGGCCGAATTCTTGGCGTCGTCACCGCCACCGCTGAAAAGCCGTGAGACGAGGATGAACAGCAGGACTACGGCCGCAAGCACCAGTCCCCGGCGGAACCAGTACACGCTGGCGGGCAGATGCCCGACCGGACGGAGCAGGCTGCTCATAATCGCACCCTAATATCGGGTCTGTGCTCCACAAGTCAGGCTCGCCGCTGTGCACATGGCCACGCCTCCGGCGCGGCGGGTCATGGGGCCTTGGCTCCCGGCCTTCCCTCGTCGCTCCAGTCGCTTCGCTCCCTGCGCTCCTCAGTCCAGGCCGGGAGGCCCCATGACCGCAGCCACTGCCCTCCATGAGCCGGTCCTGCGATGGTATGACGACAACGCGCGTGTGCTGCCCTGGCGGGAGCCGGATGCTGGCCCGTGGGCGGTGATGGTGAGTGAGTTCATGCTGCAGCAGACGCCGGTCACTAGAGTGCTCCCGGCGTACGCCGCGTGGCTCGAGAGGTGGCCTAAGCCGGTGGACCTGGCTGTAGAGCCGCCAGGTGAGGCTGTGCGGGCCTGGGACAGGCTCGGGTACCCCAGACGAGCGCTGCGGCTTCACGCGGCGGCTCAGGCGATTGTGGAGCGTCATGGTGGTGAGGTGCCGGACGACCACGCCGCGCTGCTCGCACTGCCCGGCGTCGGCACGTATACGGCCGCTGCCATCGCGTCCTTTGCATTCGGCCAGCGCCACGCGGTTGTGGACACCAATGTGCGCCGAGTCCTGGCCAGAGCCCTCACCGGCGTCGCCCAACCCACCATCTCCCCCACTGCAGCCGACCAGCAGCTTGCAGCGACCGCACTGCCTGCGGACGAAGCCACAGCAGCCCGGTGGGCGGTGGCGTCAATGGAACTGGGTGCACTGGTCTGCACCGCGCGTACGCCGCGGTGCGATGACTGCCCGATCCGTGACCGGTGTGCGTGGGTGCTCGCCGGCAGTCCGCCGTACGACGGTCCGCCGCGCAAGGGGCAGACCTATGAGGGCACCGACCGCCAGGTCCGTGGTCGGCTGCTGGCGGTGCTGCGCGCCGAGCCGGGCGCCGTACCCAAGAAGGCACTGGACGCCTGCTGGCCCGACCAGACCCAGCGCGAGCGCGCCCTGGACGGTCTGGTCGCCGATGGCTTGGTAGAGCCGCTTCCACGCGGCCGGTACCGGTTGCCCAACTGAAGGGCCGGCCCGAGGATCCGGGCCGGCTTCAGGTGTTTCAGTTCTTCTTGCTGCCGGTGGTGGCTTGTTCGTCGTCGTCGGTCAGCAGGTCGAGCGGCATCGCCGGGCTGCCGGACAGCGTCGCCAGCATCTGGCGGACGTTGGTCAGCTGCGCGTTGATGCTGTCGCGACGCTGCGTCGCGGCGGCGAGCTCACGCTCGGACTCGGCCCGGATCCGCTCCGCCTTGTCCTTGGCGGCGGCGACGATCTCCTGAGCCTGCCGGTTCGCGTCGGCCAGCTGCTGCTGGGCCAGGCGCTCGGCCTCGGAACGAGCCCGGTCGGCCTCGCGCTGCACCTGGGCTGCGCGGTCGGTGACGGCGGCCAGCTGCTGCTCGGCCAGTGCGGTCCGGGCGGCGAACTCCTGCTCGACCTTGCCCCGGCGCTCGGCCAGGGTGGTCTCGAAGGCGGCCGCGGCCTGGGCGGACTTGGCGCGCTCCTGCTCGTACAGCGCCTGGGCCTCGCTGCGCCGCGCGGTGGCGTCGCGCTCGGCCTCGTCACGCATGTCGTCGGCCTGGGTGCGGGCCTCCTCGAGGATGCGAGCCGCCTCCGCGTCGACCTCGCTCTTCCAGTCCAGGGAGTACTGCTCGGCCTCCTTGCGGACCTTCTTCGCGTGCGCCTCGGCGTCGGCGACGATCGCCTCGGCGTCGGTCCGGGCACGGGTCACCAGATCGCGGGCCTCGTCGTCGGCCAGCGACAGAATCTTCGCCACCCGCTCACCGAACTCGGTGAAGGTCGGGGTGCGGTCCTTGCTCTCCTCCTGGGCGGAGATGACGGCCGACTCCGCGGCGTCCGTGCGAGTCTGCAACTCCTGCACATGCCGCTGCAGCTGCTCGGACTGCTGCTGCAGCGCGGTCAGCGAGGTGGTCAGCTCACGGATGTGCTGGTCCACCTGGGCAGGCTCGTAGCCACGCAGAACGGTGCGGAACGGGGTTGGGCTTTCACTGCTCATGTCTTCTGATGCTCACTTCGGTGGGTGGGTGGATCACACATTGTCACTGACAAGGATCTGACTGTCACGTCCTCATCCTGATTCCCCCGTGGAACCCTCGCTGGAGGACATTCCACCACCTGAGCGGAAGCCGGGTACAGCGAGTGCCTCGATCACACCCGAAAGCTGGGTGAGCTCCTTGGTGATCTCATCACGGCGCTGGTTCAAAGCCGCGACCCTCGCCTCGGCGTCGGCGAGAAGTTTTCGGGCCTGGGCACGCAGGTCGTCGGCGTGCTCGCGGGCCTGCGCCTCGATCTGCTGAGCCTCGGCGCGGGATCTACGGATCAGTTCGTGCGACTGGCGTTGCGCGTCGGCGAGATCGTTGGCCGCGCGCTCGCGCAGGACCTGGGTGCTGGCCTCGGCCTCGGCTTCACGCCGGTTCGCCCGCTCGATGATCTCGGCCGCGTCCGACCCGGCGGACGCCTTCAGCCGATCCACCCGGGCGTGCGCCCTGGCGGTGATCTTCTCGGCTTCCTGCTGGGCCGCGGCCAGCGTCGACTCGGCCTGTTCGGTTGCCGACGACAACGTCGTCTCCGCGAGCGCGGTCAGCTCGGCGTTCTCCCTGGCGATCGCGTCCTGGGTCTGCTTGAGCCGGCTGGTCGAACGGCCGACCACGCGGCGCAGGTGCGCTCGCTTCTGCCGGAGGTACTCGGTCGCCTCGGCCGCGGCCTGGTCGCGGATCGACTGCGCCTCGGACTCGGCCGCGCCGATCAGCTCGTCGACCGTCCTCCTGCTCCACAGCGTCTGCTTCTCGGCCTCGGCCAGCGCCGCCTCGGCGGCCTTGTTCGCGTCCTCGATGATGCGCTGGGCCTCGGCGGACGCGATCCGGCGATCCGCTTCGATGCTGTCGACAACGAGTTTCGCCTGCGCTCGTGCGTCGGCCATCAGCCGCTCGTTGCCGGCCTCGGCCTCGGCCTTGCGCTCCGCGATCTCCGCGACCGCCTCGGCCCGGAGCCGGTCGACCTCGAGGGAGATCGAGGCCATCTTGGCCCGCTCGGTCTCCTCGAGCTCCGCCGTCCGGCGCTGCAGCTCGGCCCGGTTCTCGCCGCGCAGCTGCTCGATCTCGGCGTGCGCCTCGGCGATCTCGATCCGGGACTTCTCCCGCGCGACCTCGACCTGGCGCTCGACCGCCGCGCGCAGCTCGCTCGCCTCGGTCTCGGCCCGGGCGATCAGGTCGGCTTCGTTGCGTACCGCGGCCTGGGAGACCAGCGCGGCCTGCTCGCCGGCGTCGGCGACCAGCTGCTGCGCCTCGCGGCCGGCCCGATCGACCGACTGCTGCGCCGACTCGCGAGCCATCCGGGCCTCGTAGAGGAGCTCGTCGGCCTCTTCCTTCAACCGGCCCGCCTCGGCCTCGGCGGCGGCGATCCGGCGGTCCGCGGCGGCCTGCGACTCGGCCCGCAGCCGGTCGGCGGTCGCCTGGCTCTCGTTCCGCAGCTTCTCGACCGCGGCCTCGGTGTCGGCCCGGCGCTGGCCGACTTCCTCGGCGACCGCGACCCTGAGTTGCTCGGCCGCGGCCTCCGAGCCGGCCTTCAGCCGCTCCGCGATCGCGCTGGCCTCCGCCTGAACCCGCTGTGCCTCCGCGGACGACTCGGTCTGCAGCTTATGGGCCGCGTTGGCGGCATCACGCCGTACTCGCTCGGCTTCGGCGGTGGAATCGGCGCGGAGCCGTTCGGCGGTTTCGTGGGCTTCGGAGGTGACCCGCTCAGCCTCTGTCTCGGCCTCGGTCCGGAGCTGCTCGGCGGCCCGCTCCGCGTCGTTCAGCAGCCGCTGGGCGGCCGACATCGCGTCGGACCGCAACTTCTGCGCGGCCGCCTCGGCCTCGGCCTGGAGGCGCTCGCTCTCGGACCGGATCCGGTCGGCTTCGTCGCGAGCCAGATCGTTCTCGTGCTCCGCCTGCTCGCGCAGAGTGTCGGCGATCCGCTGCGCCCGCTCGAGCACGCCACCCGCTTGCCGCACGCCAAAGGAACCGGTGTCGGCGACCGGTTCCTGGGTCAAGGGCAGACGCGGAGCGTCCATGCGACGAGATGATTCCATCCCCGGCCCCCTTTCCGACAGTCCGGGTCCATCAGCGTGGTCACAGGGTTACAACGCGGTACTTGGGTGGGAAGTAACTTGCCTTTTCCTGCCGCGGCGAGATCCTCCCACCGAATCGAAGACTCTGGGGCCCGGCCCGGTATCGAAGAGATCACGCTCCGCAGGACGATACGACCAACCAGGTCGCACCGCGTAACTCACGCGTGTCTCCCTGTACGCACATCGCTGTCGCAGTACTCGCACAGCGGCCTGGACCGGTTTCTCCCCCAACTGCTTTCCCCCCACCGTCGCGAAGCCTACTTCCCCACTGCGCGCCGTGGGGAGTCGAGGCGCAAAAAACAGCAGGCCCCGCGCGCTGCGCGGGGCCTGCTGTGCGGTTGGTGCGGGTTACGTGTCCTGCAGACCCGAGCTTCCGCCGGCGGCGAGGTCGGTCAGCTCCAGGTCGGGAGCCGTCGACTTCGGGTTGCCGGTGAAGGTGAAGTACTCGGTGACGCCGTCCTCGTTGACCGTGCCCTCGGGGGCGACGTCGACCACGACGATCTGGCCGGGACGCAGTTCCCCGAACAGGATCTTCTCGGCCAGGATGTCCTCCACGTCGCGCTGCAGGGCGCGGCGCAGCGGGCGAGCACCCAGGACCGGGTCGAAGCCACGGTCGGCGACCAGTGCCTTCGCCGCCGGGGTGAGCTCGATGCCCATGTCCTTGTCCTTCAGCCGCTCCTCCACCTGCGCGACCATCAGGTCCACGATCTTCACGATCGCGTCCCGGTCGTGCTGGTGGAACACCACGATCTCGTCGACGCGGTTCAGGAACTCCGGGCGGAAGTGCTGCTTGAGCTCCTCCGTGACCTTCGCCTTCATCTTCTCGTACGAGCCACCGACGTCGCTGGCCTGGGAGAACCCGAGGCTGACCGCCTTGGCGATGTCCTTGGTGCCCAGGTTGGTGGTCATGATGATGACGGTGTTCTTGAAGTCGACCACGCGGCCCTGGGCGTCGGTCAGACGACCCTCGTCCAGGATCTGCAGCAGCGAGTTGAAGATGTCCGGGTGGGCCTTCTCGACCTCGTCGAACAGCACCACGGAGAACGGCTTGCGGCGGACCTTCTCGGTCAGCTGGCCACCCTCTTCGTAGCCGACGTACCCAGGCGGTGAACCGAACAGCCGGGACGCGGTGTGCTTCTCGGAGTACTCCGACATGTCGAGGCTGATCAGCGCGTTCTCGTCGCCGAACAGGAACTCGGTCAGCGCCTTGGACAGCTCGGTCTTACCGACACCGGACGGGCCGGCGAAGATGAACGAGCCGCTCGGGCGGCGCGGGTCCTTCAGGCCGGCGCGCGTACGCCGGATCGAGCGGGACAGCGCCTTGACCGCGTCCTCCTGGCCGATGTACCGCTTGGCCAGTTCCTTCTCCATGTCGAGCAGCCGGGAGGACTCCTCCTCGGTCAGCTTGAAGACGGGGATGCCGGTCGCGGTGCTCAGCACCTCGGCGATCAGCTCCTCGTCCACCTCGGCGACGACGTCCATGTCGCCGGCCTTCCACTGCTTCTCGCGCTCCGACTTGGCGTTGATCAGCTTCTTCTCGTCGTCGCGGAGACCGGCGGCGCGCTCGAAGTCCTGCGCGTCGATGGCCGACTCCTTCTCCCGGCGCACGGTCGCGATCTTCTCGTCGAACTCGCGCAGGTCCGGCGGAGCCGTCATCCGGCGGATCCGCAGCCGGGCCCCGGCCTCGTCGATCAGGTCGATCGCCTTGTCCGGCAGGAACCGGTCGGAGATGTACCGGTCGGCCATCTGCGCGGCGTTCACCAGCGCGGCGTCGGTGATGGTCACCCGGTGGTGCGCCTCGTAGCGGTCCCGCAGGCCCTTGAGGATCTCGATCGTGTGCGCGATCGAGGGCTCGGCCACCTGGATCGGCTGGAACCGGCGCTCCAGCGCGGCGTCCTTCTCGACGTACTTGCGGTACTCGTCGAGGGTGGTGGCGCCGATGGTCTGCAGCTCTCCGCGGGCCAGCATCGGCTTCAGGATGCTCGCCGCGTCGATCGCGCCCTCGGCCGCGCCGGCCCCGACGAGGGTGTGGATCTCGTCGATGAACAGCACGATGTCGCCGCGGGTACGGATCTCCTTGAGCACCTTCTTCAGGCGTTCCTCGAAGTCACCGCGGTAGCGCGAACCGGCCACCAGGGCGCCCAGGTCGAGGGAGTAGATCTGCTTGTCCTTGAGTGTCTCGGGGACGTCACCGCGGACGATCTGCTGGGCCAGACCCTCCACGATCGCGGTCTTGCCGACACCCGGCTCACCGATCAGGACAGGGTTGTTCTTGGTCCGCCGGGACAGCACCTGCATGACCCGCTCGATCTCGGTCTCGCGCCCGATCACCGGGTCGAGCTTCGCCTCACGAGCGGACTGGGTGTAGTTCCGGCCGAACTGGTCGAGCACCAGAGAGCTGCTGGGCGCACCCTCGGTGGGCGCACCGGCGCTCGACGGCTCCTTGCCCTGGTACCCGCTCAGCAGCTGGATGACCTGCTGCCGGACCTTGTTCAGGTCCGCGCCGAGCTTGACCAGGACCTGCGCGGCGACACCCTCACCCTCGCGGATGAGGCCGAGCAGGATGTGCTCGGTGCCGATGTAGTTGTGGCCCAGCTGCAGGGCCTCGCGCAGGGAGAGCTCCAGCACCTTCTTGGCGCGGGGGGTGAACGGGATGTGCCCGCTCGGTGCCTGCTGCCCCTGGCCGATGATCTCCTCGACCTGGGAGCGGACGGCCTCGAGCGAGATACCCAGGCTCTCGAGAGCCTTGGCGGCGACCCCTTCACCCTCGTGGATCAGGCCGAGCAGGATGTGCTCGGTCCCGATGTAGTTGTGGCTGAGCATCCTGGCCTCTTCCTGAGCCAGGACGACTACCCGACGGGCGCGGTCCGTAAATCGTTCAAACATCGCCAAAGCGCTCCTTGCCTCAGAGGAGTCGGACGTACCGTGTGGTCCGACCCCCGTACATGCATGCTAGTCCCCGGCGCCTACAAGCTCGCTCTGGGCGAACACCTGCTCACCGCATCAACGACCGGCCGGGCGGCATCACAAGGGAACAACCCCGCTGATCTCCAGGGTGTTCCCACCTGAGCACGATCCGACAGCGTGTTCGCCACCAGCGAATTCACCGGACTACTTGTCCGGTCAGCCATCCACCCCGGACCGATGTGTCCACAGTGTGAAACAACCGGAATGCGGACGGTCCCGGCACCCCACAGGGGCCGGGACCGGCAGTGCTGGGAATTACTTGGCTTCGTTGTACGCCGCGCGCACCTCGGCGGAGATCCGTCCCCGCTCGCTCACGTCGTAGCCGTTGTCCTTGGCCCAGGCCCGGATGTCGGCGGAGTCCGACGCCGACCGGCCACGGCCTCGCGACCGGCCCGCCGCACCGCGGCGACCGGACACCCGGCGCCCGGAGCCGACGTACCCGGCCAGGGCGTCACGCAGCTTGGCGGCATTCTTCTTCGACAGGTCGATCTCGTACGTCGTACCGTCCAGCCCGAAGGTCACGGTCTCGTCGGCCTTACCGCCGTCGAGATCGTCCTCGAGAACCACCTGCACCCTTTGTGCCATCGATGACAACCTTTCCGCGCCCGCCATCGGGCACAATCCCCCCTGCCGAATTGTTAGCACCTGATTTGTACCGCACAAACCGGCCTCGTGTCATTCACCATCGGGAATGTGCCGGAAAGATGTGACCAAATCCTCCGCATCAGGTGGTGGCGATCGACGCTGTGCATCCGAGGTCACCTTGAGTATTCATACCGTCCGGCCGGCGCGGAAACCGGCTGGACCAGAATGAAAAGGACCCCGGGAATTGCGGTGACCGTCCGTTGTGCTACGCAACGATCTCGGCAACGCCCGGGGCCCGGGTTTGGCCGGGGTTTGGGAATCACTCCGGCCGGAGCAACGGGAACAGAATCGTCTCCCGGATACCGGCGCCGGTGAACAGCATGATCAGCCGGTCCAGGCCCATCCCCATACCACCGGCCGGCGGCATCCCGAACTCCATCGCCCGCAGGAAGTCCTCGTCCAGCTCCATCGCCTCCGGATCACCGGCGGCGGCCAGCATCGACTGCGCTACCAGGCGTTCACGCTGGATCACCGGGTCGTTCAGCTCCGAGTAGGCGGTGCCGAGCTCGACCCCGTTGATGATGATGTCCCACGCCTCGACCAGGCCCGGAATTTCGCGGTGCGGCTTGGCCAGCGGCCGTACCGACTCCGGATAGTCGCGGACATAGGTGGGCTGGATCAGGGTGTGCTCGACCAGCTTCTCGTACAACTCCAGCGCGATCTCACCGGCATTCCAGCCCGGCTGCAGCTCGACGTCGTGCTGGTCGGCCAGCTTGGTCAGCGTGGCCGTGTCGGTGCTGAAGTCGACCGTCTCGCCGACCGCCTCGGAGACGAGTTCGAAAAGGGTCGCGTGCCGGAACGGCTGCTCCAGATCGATGGTCGAACCGTCGCGCGCGGTGATCACGGTACGGCCGATCGCCCGGCCGGCGTTGCGGATCAGGTCCTCGATGAGTTCGGCCATCGTGTCGTAATCGCCGTACGCCTGATAGGCCTCGATCATCGAGAATTCCGCGGCATGGGTGGAGTCCAGGCCCTCGTTGCGGAACGTGCGGCCGATCTCGTAGACCCGGTCGACGCCGCCGATCATGGCGCGCTTGAGATCGAGCTCGAGCGCGATCCGCAGCTTCATCTCCTGGTCGAACGCGTTCAGGTGGGTCGCGAACGGCCGGGCCGCCGCGCCACCGTTGGTGAGCTGCAGCACCGGCGTCTCGACCTCGATGAAGCCGTGCTCGTCATAGGTCGAGCGGAGCGACTTGAGCACGGCGGCCTTCGCCCGGACCATCTCACGGGCCTCCGGGCGGACGATCAGGTCGACGTACCGGAGCCGGACGCGGGCCTCCTCGTTCAGCGGCTTGTGCTCGTTCGGGAGCGGGCGCAGCGTCTTGGCGGCCATCTGCCAGCCGGTCGCCTGCACGGACAGCTCGCCGCGGCGACTCGTCACCACCTCGCCCTGGACGGACAGCAGGTCGCCGATGTCGACGAGCTGCTTGAACCGGGCCAGCCCTTCCGCACCGAGATCGGCCACCGACAGCATCACCTGCAGCTCGGTCCCGTCCCCTTCGCGGAGCCGGACGAAGCACAGCTTCCCGGTGTTGCGCAGGAAGATCACCCGGCCGGCCACCGAGACCTGCTCACCGGTCTTGGTGTCGGGCTCCAGGTCCTGGGCGTCGTACGTGGCTCGCAGGTCCTTCAGCAGGTGCGTCCGCGGCACCGAGATCGGATATGGCTGCACACCTTCCGCCAGCAGGCGGTCACGCTTCTCCAGGCGGACCCGCATCTGCTCGGGCAGGTCGTCCTGCCCGCTGTCGGGGTTCACCGGGTCCACGTGTGCGTCAGTCATGCCTAAAGGCTAGTGACTGACTGCCTTCACCAACGAATCCTTTCCTGCCCGCACCCCACTCACAGTGAGCAGTACGCCGGCCACCAGGGCGGTCAGCACACCCAGCACTCCGCCGCCGACGAAGGTGCCGCGGGGCCCGAGCACCGCGCCGACGATCCCGCCGAGCAGCAGCGCCAGGATGCTGAAGCAGCGGATCGTCCCGTTCATGGCGGCGTTCACCCGGCCGCGCAGGTGGTCGGCCGTCCTGGTCACCACCAGCGAGCTGACCGAAGCGTTCAGCATGCCGCTACCGACGCCGATGGTCAGAGCGCCGAGGCCTAGCGTCAGCACACCGCCGGCGAGGCCCATCAGCACGCTGGATGCGCCGATCGTGGCCATCCCGGCCAGCACGGCCCTGGACCGGATCCGGTCGTCCCGCAACCGGCCGCTGCTCCAAGCACCGACGATCGCACCCGCTCCGGTGAGAGCTCCGACCAGACCAAAGGCCGTCGGACCCAGTCCGATCTCGTCGGTGACCAGGAAGACCTCGACGACGTTGACGGCCTCGCCGACCACCACGAAGATCCAGAGCGCCGGCAGCAGCACCCGCAGCAGGTCGTCGCCGAAGATGCTCCGCAGTCCAGCCATCAGGCCACCGCTCTGCTTGACGCTCCCCGGTTCCGGCCGTCGGCGCGCCCGTACCAACTGCGCGACCACCGCGAGCCCGACGAAGGTCATGGCGTCGACCAGCAGCGCACCCCGGTCCCCGGACCACCCGACCAGTACGCCGCCCGCCGCCGAGCCGGCCAAGGTCGCCGCACCGATCAGCGCCTGGCTGGTGCCGGTGGTCCGCCCGACGAGGTCCTCCCCCACGATCTTGGGAATCAGCGCACCCCAGGCCGGACCGGCGACCGACTGCCCCAGCTGCAACACACAGACCAGAGCCACCGTCTCTACAAGCCCATGACTGAAGGCGATCCCGACACCTGCGACCGCCTGCAGCAGTGAGGCCCAGACGAGGACCGTGCGGGAGTCATAGCTGTCCACGATCCGGCCCGCGAACGGGATCATCACGACGATCGGTACGGCGAACGCCAGCAACAGGGCCGTGATCGCGGCCGGGCCACCACCGTGGTCGGAGACCCGCAGCATCAAGGCGATCAGGGCGATCGAGTCGCCGGCGTAGGAGAGCGCGCGAGCCGGCAGCACCAGACGGATGTCCCGGAACGACCAGATCGAAGTCTGAAGGGTTTGCTTCATAGTTATGAAGTTAATGCTTCACATTTACCGGCGTCAAGACCTTCGCTACGCTGACCTCGTGGCCGCGAAGAACCCCCGGAACAAGCGCGTCGTGATCAGCGACCCGCGGGCGATCCGCGCCCTGGCCCATCCGGCCCGGCAGCGGATCATCGACGAGCTCTACAGCGGCCGCGTGCTGACCGCGACCGAGTGCGCCGAGCTGGCCGGCCTGACTCCGTCCGCGACCAGCTACCACCTGCGTGCACTGGAGCGCTGGGGCATCGTCGAGCGCGCCGAGGCGTCTTCGGACGGCCGGGAGCGCCCCTGGCGGGCGCTCGGCACCGGGCTGCAGATCACGTCGCAGTCGGCCGAATCCGGCCGGGTGGCCACCCACGCGATGATGCGGACCAACGTCGACCGGGTGCTGGAGCAGTTCGAGGAGCTGTCGGCGGACGACCCGTGGGAGGACCTCAGCACGCTGGGCCGGAACCGGCTGTGGCTGACCCGCGAGGAGACCGAGCAGCTCGCGAAGGACCTGAACGACGTGATCGACGGGTTCCGCAAGGGACGGACGGCGACGTCCCACCCGGCCGGCACCCGGTCGATCAGCCTGCTGCTGGCCGTCGTACCGACCGGGAAGCCGCCGCACGATAGCTGAACCGTTAGCTACGGATCCGCGTATCCCGGAGTACCTTCGAAAGAGAGGTACTTTCCGCCGCTAGGTGGTCCGTTATGCAGTCCTGGGTTCTGTGGTTGATCATCGCCGGCATCCTCGGCACGGCCGAGTTGATGACCGCGACCTTCGATCTGCTCCTGCTCGCCGTCGCCGCGCTGGCCGCGGCCGGGATCGCCGGCCTGGGCCTGGGAATCGGGCTGCAGTTGCTCGCGTTCGCGGTCACCGCCGCCGCGATGATCACGCTGGTCCGCCCGGTTGCGCGCCGGCACCTGATGGGACACCCCCAGCTGCGCACCGGCGTGGCCGCGCTGATCGGGCGTGAGGCCGTCGTCCTGACCCCGTGCGGCCGCGAACCCGGCCGGGTCAAGATCGGCGGCGAGGAGTGGAGCGCTCGCTCGTACGACCCGGACCTGCTCATCCCCGCGGGCACCAGGGTCGACGTCTTCGCCATCGAGGGGGCTACCGCCCTCGTGCATCCTCAGGAGGATCCATGGCCGAACTGATCATCGGACTGATCGTCGCCCTGCTCGCCATCGTCCTGGTCATCCGGACGGTCCGGATCGTGCCGCAGGCGCGGGCCAGCAACGTCGAACGCCTGGGCCGGTACCTGCGCACCCTCGAACCCGGGCTGAACATCCTCATCCCGTTCGTCGACCGGCCCCGGCAACTGATCGACCTGCGCGAGCAGGTGATCTCGTTCGAGCCGCGCTCGGTGATCACCGAGGACAACCTGGTCGTCGACATCGACACGGTGCTCTATGTCCAGGTCACCGATCCCCGCGCGGCGGCGTACGAGATCGCCAACTTCGAGCAGGCGATCGAGCAGCTCACCGTCACCACACTGCGCAACGTGATCGGCAGCCTGGACCTGGAGAAGGTGCTGACGTCGCGCGAGCACATCAACTCCCAGCTCCGCGGCGTACTGGACGAAGCGTCGGGCAAGTGGGGCATCCGGGTGAACCGGGTCGAGCTGAAGGCGATCGACCCGCCGCCGTCGATCAAGGAGTCGATGGAGAAGCAGATGCGGGCGGACCGGGAGAAGCGGGCCGCGATCCTCACCGCCGAGGGTGTGCGGCAGTCCCGGATCCTGACGGCCGAGGGCGAGCGGCAGGCGGCGATCCTGCGGGCCGAGGGCCAGGCGAAGGCGATCGACACCGTCTTCGAGGCGATCCACCGCAACGATCCGGACCCGAAACTGCTCGCCTACCAGTACCTGCAGATGTTGCCCGAGCTCGCCAAGGGCCCGGGGAACACGTTCTGGGTGATTCCCTCCGAGGTCACCGCCGCGCTACAGAACGTTACGAAGGCGTTCAACGGAACCAGCCACAACCCTGAACTTCCCCCTGAATAGATGCCTGATCACGTAAACGGTTGACCCGCGATGTCACTATGGGTGCATGGGGGAACCGTGGCACGCGCTCGCGATCGTCATCCCGACCGGTGGGGTGGCGATCCTCGCGTATCTGGTGGTCGGACTCGTCATCGGTATCGAGAGCATGGGGGTGCCCTTACCGGGTGAGACCACGCTGATCGCGGCGGCGTTGCTCGCCTCGCAGGGACACCTGCACATCCAGTACGTGATCGCCGCGGCCGCGGTCGGGGCGATCGTCGGCGACTCGATCGGGTACTTCATCGGTCGCAAGGCCGGCCGCGGCCTGTTCGAACGCCTCGGCCGCCGGTTCCACCACTTCTCCGAGGATCGGATCGTCCGGGCCGAGAAGTACTTCCACAAGTACGGCGTCTGGACGGTGTTCTTCGGGCGCTTCGTGGCGCTGCTGCGGATCTTCGCCGGTCCGATGGCCGGCATGCTGCGGATGCACTACCCCCGGTTCCTGGCCGCGAACGCCGCCGGCGGTATCGCCTGGGCGACCACGATCGGCCTGGTGGCGTACAAGATCGGCGACAACGCGGACCAGATCTTCGGCCGGCTGTCGGTCTGGGCGCTGGTCGTCATCGCGGTGCTCGCGGTCGCGGCGTACGTCGTTCACAAGGTCCGGCGCCGCCGGCACACCGCCCCGGCAGCGCCGGAGCCCCCAGTCAGCGGACGTGTAGCGCCAGCGGCGGCGTGGTGGTCCCAGCCATCGGCCGGCCGAGCATCATCGCGTTGGGGATCACGAACCGGTAGACGAAGTCACCGGCCGGCCCGGCGATGAAGGCCAGTGAGGTCTGGCCCTTACGCATCGGCGTCGCCTTCTGGTTGACCCACTTGCGGGTGTGCCGGTTCCACGCCTGCAGCATCGCGGTCGTGTTCATCGCCGGCTGCACCGTCGCGAAGACGGTGACGCTCGAGCCCCGCTTCTTCGACGTCTCCCCGCCGATGAACCCGGCCGCCGCGACCCGGACCACCGTCTTGGTGTACGCCGGCTTGTCGGTCGAGGGACCCGTGATCACGCCGTCCTTGCTGTACGCCGGGACCGAGAGCATGTACGGACGACTCGCCCCGGTCGGTACGGCGATGTTGTAGTGGCCACCCGCGGTCGTCGTACCCCGGGCCGCCGGCGTCCAGCGGGCACCCGGAGTGATCTGGGTCAGCACCACCACCGGCACGCCGGCCGGGGTCGCCCGGTGCTGCACGCACGGCGTCTCCACCTCACAGGTGACCTGCTGCAGGACGACTCGCCCCCGGACCACGATCGGCACGCTGAACTGCGCCAGGGCGGGCACGGCCGAGTTGATCGAGCTGGTCACGCCGAACACCTCCCCGCCCATCCGGGTGCTCCACTCGTTCTGGGTCCGGAGCTGGAAGACGTACGGCGGCTTGATGCTCTTGATCACCTGCCGCGTCGACGTGGTCGCCGGGCCGATCACCCGCAACTGCTGCCCGGTCCGGCCGATCATCGGCACGTACCGCTGGGTGCGCGGGCCCTTCACGTCGAGCGGGTCGTTCGGGGTGAAGTCCTGCGGTGCGGCCGGCACCGCCCACTTGATCAGCACACCCCGGCGGCCCAGCGGGGACGCCGCGGCGGCGCTCGGCCGGACCGGGCCGTCGGTGTCGAACACGACGGAGCGGGCGAGCTTGCTGGTCACGCCACCCTGTGACGTACCGGCCGCGACCGCCACCTTGTAGTTCCCGTCCGGCGGGAAGACCGAGGTCGGGATCTCCCAGCTGTTCGGCTCGCCGGCCGGCAGGTACTTCACGTACGACGGACTCTCGCTGAGCACACCTTCGATGGTGATCCGGTTCGGGGCGTTCGAATCCTTCCAGGTGACCAGGACGGCGGCCCGGCCCTTGGGAGCCCAGGCAACCGTGACGTCGGTGGGCATCGGGTCCGACGCGCAAGCGGTCAGTGCGGTCGCCCCGACCAGCACCGCCAGCGCCACGGCGAACCAGCGCCGCACTCGGACCACCTCGTCTCAGCTGCCTCACAACCGACCGGGTGAACCATACCCAGTTCCAGGCGCCTCCCCTGAAGCCCCGTTGCCGAATCGGTACGGCGCTTCTACCGTGAAGGAGCCGCAAGGGCGTGTCTCCTGACTCCGCGCCGTCGCGAGCAGGTGCTCGGTGCGGTAGCTCGGCGCGCTGGAGCGAAGGTCTCGATGCGGAGCATCGTGGCCTTTGCGCCAGTGCGGCGAGGTGCCGTGCCGAGTGCCGCGCAGTAGGCGGGGAGTCAGGAGACACGCCCTAGGGGGAAACCAGGATGGCATTCATCGGCACACCGAAGGACCCGGAGTTCTTCGAGCAGAACCGGGCACCGGCGGGGCACGTGCCCAACTTCGTCACCACGTTCGCGGCGCGACCGGCCGTGTTCGACGCGTGGAAGCAGCTCAACGGCGCGATCAAGGAGTCCATGGACCTGCGCCGGTACGAACTGGCGACCCTGGCCGCCGCAACCGCGCTGAAATCGAGCTACTGCTCCCTCGCGCACGGCCAAGTGCTGGCGGACAAGTACTACACCGCCGAAGAGGTCGCCGCTCTGGTCACCGAGCCGCCCAACGACCCGGTCGACCGGGCGGTGATGGCCTTCGCCCGGAAGGTCGCGCTGTCGGCCGACGACATCACGCAGGCGGATGTGGACGCCCTGAAGGCGCTCGGCCTGTCCGACGCGGACGTCCTCGACGTCGTGCTGGCCGCGGCCGTGCGCTGCTTCTTCTCCAAGACACTCGAAGCGACCGGCACTCCACCCGACTCCGCCTTCGACAACCTGCCGGAAGGCCTCCGTACGGCGCTCACCGTCGGGCGCCCGATTCACTCGGGCTGATTGTCCGGGCCGCCGCCGAGGTGGAAGTTGGTGGTGACCCCGGTGTACATCAGGTGCGTGACCAAGCCCTGAGCCGCGTGCGGCAGGTTGTGGCAGTGATCCATCCAGATCCCTGGATTGTCCGCGACGAATGCGACCTCATAGGACTCGTCGTCCTCGACGTTGAGCGAATCGGTCCACCACGGACTGCCGGTCGCGGCCACGCCGTTGCGACTCAGGACGACGACATGGTGACCGTGCAGGTGCATCGGATGGACCTGACCGGACGTGTTCTTGATCGTCATCCGGACGATGTCTCCCTCGGTCACCACGAACATCGGCACGTCCGGGAACTGATGCCCGTTGATCGTCCACCACAGCCCAGGCTTCCCGTCGAAGAACCCGATCCGCCGGCCGATGTTGTACTGGAACGCACGCGTCGCCTTCGCCGGATCGAACGGAAGCGCCTTCGGTGAGCCATAGGTCAACAGGTCGACCTGATCCCGTGGCTGGGCACCAGCCGGCGCACCGCCGTCGCCGATCACCAGAGTGGTCGGCCCCCCACCCAGGCCGATCCGCACCGCCGAACCTGCCGGCATCGTCACCTCGAGGTCGATCCGGCCGCCCGCGGTGACGAGCACGCTCTTGTTGCTCACCTCAGGCGGAGCGTTCACGTCGGTCCCGTCCACCCCGACCACCTTGTACGGCGCTCCGTCGACCCAGGCCGCCATCGGTCCGTTGTCGGTGTTGATCAGCCGGACCCGGACCGTCGGACCAGGTGCGGCCACCCGGCGTTCGCCGTACCCGCCGTTGACGGTTCGCACCTTGTCGTAGGTGTGGACGGCGGCGATCACGTCGGTGGGCGTGGGTTTGACGATCAGTACGCCGTACAGACCGTTCTTCACCTGCTCGTGAGAGACCTGGTGGGAGTGGTACCAGTACGTGCCGGCGTCCTTCGCGACAAAGGTGTAGACGAACGACTTACCGACTCCGACCGCGTCCTGGGTGACTCCGGCGACGCCGTCTTCGGCCGCCGGTACGTCGACGCCGTGCCAGTGCAGCGTGATCCCGTCGGGCACGGACTCGTTGTGCAGGGTCACCTGGATCAGATCGCCTTGTTTCGCGACGATCTGAGGTCCGGGCGATGTGTGGTTCAGCGTGTAGCCATCCATCGACCCGCGGCCGGGGATGTCGAACTTCTCCTTACGGGCAACGAGATCCACAGACACGTCCGCGGGCCTGGCCGGACCTTTGAGCGTGCTGACGTCCACCCCATGATGCGCGTGCGCCGTCGCCGGCCCACCGCCGTAGTCGGCGTACCCCATCGCCATCGGCGACAGGTCGTTCGGCACCAGGCTGCGTTGCCAGAAGAAGGCGATCGGCGCCAGCACGACGATGGTCGCCAGGATCGCGATCAGCAGCCGGCGCTGCCCGGCCAGTTTGGTTGCCAGAGGCATCTAGACGGTGCTGGCGGTCTCAGTGGCCGCCACTGGTGCGGCTGAGGCTCGTCGCGCCGCCATGCTCGCGACGGCGATCAGCGCGAACGCGTTCAGCCCGTGCAGCAGCCCGACCACGGGCGCGCCGAACGACACGAACGCGAGCGCGATCTGCAGCGCGACCAGGCCGACCACGTACAGCGCCCACTTGATTCCGCCCGGCACCTTCGCGAAGAACGACACGACCAGCAGCAACAGCGCGAGCAGCGGGATGACCATCATCCCGAACTGGCCGTGCAGCATGTGTCCGGTGTTGCCGTCGTAGTTCTTGTCGACCACCAGGCCGTCGTCGATGTCCTTGATCGCCGTGAACCAGGCGAGCGCGATGAACATCGCCTGCAGAACAACGCCGATCGCAACAAGACCGGCCAGTACCCGATAAGTAGCTCTCATGGTCTCCCCCCACCGTAGCTGCCTTCATGGTGGTCCACGTCACCTCAAGGGCACAAGAGCATTTACCCGATCGGGCAGCTACTGGTGGTTACGGGCGAAGGCCTGCTGCAGACCGTGCAAAGTGAGCAACGGCTCGTGACGGATCGGTGCCGACAGTTCGCCGGCGAGCAACGGAGCCAGCGCTCCGGTGAGCACCACGGGCGTGTCAGGGCTCAGGGACTGCTCGGTCCGAATCCGCTCCACCAGCCCGTCGACGAGAGCGGCGAAGCCGTGGATCGCACCGGACTGCAGGGCTTCGACGGTGTTCTTGGCAACCACCGACCGCGGCCGGACCAGCTCGACCCGGCGCAGCTGGGCGGCCGCGTTGCCGAGCGCATCGGTCGCGGTTTCGATGCCGGGAGCAATCACTCCGCCGATGAAGGCGCCGGCCGGGTTCACCACGTCGATGGTGATCGCCGTACCGACGTCGACGACCAGGCACGGAGCGCCGTACCGGTGGACCGCCGCGAGCGCGTTGGCGATCCGGTCGGTGCCGACCTCGCGCGGGTTGTCCACGAGTACCGGCAGCCCGGTCTTCACCCCCGGCTCGACCACGACGCTCGGCACGTCCCGGTAGTACCGCGCGACCACGTCCCGTAGCTCGTGTAGCACATGCGGTACGGCGGAACACACGGCGATCCCATCCACCGGGGACTCGCCGGCCAGCAACCCGTGCAGTAGCACCGCCCACTCGTCCGCGGTCCGCCGAGGGTCCGTGCCGACCCACCAGTGCCGCTTGACCGTCCCCTCGAAGACCAGGCCGACGAGGGTCCGGGTGTTCTCGACGGCGACGGCGAGCAGCATCGGGCTCAGGCCTCCTGCAGGTCCAAGGCGATGTCGAGCACCGGCGCGGAGTGGGTGAGCGCCCCGACCGCGAAGTAGTCGACACCGGTCTCGGCGACCGCCCGGGCCTGGTCGAGCGTCAGGCCGCCGGAGGCCTCCAGGCGCGCCCGGCCGGCCACCTTCTCGACCGCCTCGCGCAGCGACGGGATGTCCATGTTGTCCAGCAGGATCAGGTCGGCACCGGCCTCCAGCGCGATCAGCGCGTCCTCGACCGTGTCCACCTCGACCTCGACCGCGATGTCCGGGTACGCCTTGCGGACCAGCCGGAACGCCTCGGCGACACCGCCGGCCGCGACCACGTGGTTGTCCTTGATCAGCGCCGCGTCGGACAGGCCCATCCGGTGGTTCTTCCCGCCACCGCACCGGACGGCGTACTTCTCCAGGGACCGGAGCAGCGGCATCGTCTTACGCGTGTCGCGAATGACCACGCCGGTGCCCTCGACCGCGTCCACCCACTTCCTGGTCAGCGTGGCGACGCCGGACAGGTGGCACAGCAGGTTGAGCGTCGTCCGCTCGGCGGTCAGCAGCTGGCGGGTCTTGCCGCGGATCGTCATCAGGACGTCGCCCTGGCGCACCGAGGCACCGTCGCGGACCGAGTACTCGAGCTCGACCTCCCCCGGGGCGGCGACCTGCCGGAGCACCAGCTCGGCGATCTCCAGGCCGGCCACGACGCCATCGGCCCGGGCGACCAGTTCGGCCACGGAGACCTGGTCCGGGTCGATCGTGGCGGTCGTGGTGACGTCGACGCCACCGGCCAGGTCCTCCTCGATCGTGGCCCGTACGAGGTCACCGACCCACTGCCGGTCGACAGTCTCATCCATGCTGGTGGTTCTCCTCGGATTCATGCGGGACGAACGTCGTCGTCGGTCTCGCCATGCCAGTGTCACGCTTGCCCTCGGACGGGAGGGTGAGGTCCAGATTGCCCGACCACTGCGCGTCATCGCGATCCGGGTAGTCCTCACGCCAGTGGGAGCCGCGGCTCTCCTCGCGCGCGGTCGCGGCGGCGATCAGCGCGGAGGCCACCGTGACCAGGTTGGTCGCCTCCCAGCCGGGCGTACCGGGCTCGCCGGCCGGCTGCTCGATCAGCTTGCCGAGTGTCGCACCGGCCTCCGACAGTCCGGTCGCACTCCGGATCACGCCGGCGCCGACCGTCATCACCCGCTGCAGCTCGGGTACGACGTCCGCGTCGACCAGACCGGGGACCCGGAGGTCGTCGGCCGGCTCGCGCTGCTCGGGCAGACCCTTCGCCAGGTGAGCGGCGATCCTGCGGGCGAAGACGAGCCCCTCGAGCAGGGAGTTCGAGGCGAGCCGGTTGGCGCCGTGCACGCCGGTGCAGGCGACCTCACCGCACGCGTACAGCCCGGGCACGGACGTCTGCCCGTGCAGGTCGGTCCACACCCCGCCGGAGGAGTAGTGGCAGGCCGGTGCGACCGGGATCAGTTCGCGGACCGGGTCGATACCGTGCGAACGGCAGGACGCCAGGATGGTCGGGAACCGCACCCGCCACTTCTCGTCGCCGAAGTGCCGCGCGTCTAGATAGACGTGATCCTTGCCGGTAGCAAGCATCTGCCGCATGATCGCCTTCGCCACGATGTCCCGCGGGGCGAGATCGGCCAGCTCGTGCTGGCCCAGCATGAACCGGTTGACCTCGTGGTCGACCAGGAACGCGCCCTCGCCCCGGACGGCCTCGGAGACCAACGGTTGCTGGCCTTTCGCGCTCTTGCCCAGCCACAGCACGGTCGGGTGGAACTGCACGAACTCCAGGTCCCGGACCTTCGCGCCGGCGCGCAACGCCAGCGCCATGCCGTCTCCGGTCGAGACGCTCGGGTTCGTGGTGGCGGCGTACAGCTGGCCGATGCCGCCCGACGCGAGGATGACGGCCCGGGCCCGGATCGCTCCGACGCCGTCCAACTGGCCTTCACCCATGACGTGCAGGGTGACGCCGGCGATCGCCCCGTCCTCGGCGGTCAGCAGGTCGAGGACGAGGGCGTGCTCGATCAGCCGGATGTCCTTGGCCCGTTTGACCGCGGCGACGAGTGCGCGCTCGATTTCGGCACCGGTAGCGTCACCGCCCGCGTGGGCGATCCGATTGCGGTGGTGCCCACCTTCACGTCCCAGCGAGATCTCGCCGTCGGCCAGGGTGTCGAAGCGGGCGCCCAGTTCGATCAGGTCGTGAACGGCTTCCGGTCCCTCAGTGACGAGGACGCGCACAGCCTCCGGATCACTGAGACCGGCGCCCGCGACGAGGGTGTCCTCCAGATGCTCTTCGGGTGAGTCCTCCGGATCGAGCGCCGCGGCGATCCCGCCCTGGGCCCACTGCGTCGAGCCGGAGGCGACGACATCCTTGGTCACCACCAGCACGGAGCCCAGCTCACGGGCCTTCAAGGCGGCGGTCAGCCCGGCGATGCCGGAACCGATCACCACGACGTCCACGGTGTCGGTCCAGCCGGCCTCGGGCGCGGAGAGCCGTTGCGGGACTGCGGGTGCACTCATCCCGCGACGGTATCAATCGATTTCATCGAAGGGTGATGGAAATGTTGTCAATGAGACGGGTCATCCCCACGCGGGCCGCGATCAGCATGCGGGCCTCCCCCGGACCGATCACCGGGCCCAGATCCGGTGCGCGCAGGGCGAGGTAGTCGATCTTCACCGTCGGGACCGCCTCCAGCTCGGCGTGCGCGGCGGCCATCACGGCGTCGGGGCCGTTCATCCCGGCCTTCGCTCCGGCGGTGAGCGCTCGGTAGAGCACCAGCGCCTCGTCACGCTCGGTCTCGTCCAGGTAGCGGTTGCGTGAGGACATCGCCAGTCCGTCGGGCTCGCGCACAGTGGGCACCGGGACGATGTCGACGTCCCAGTCGAGGTCGCACACCATCTCGCGGATCAGCGTGAGCTGCTGGTAGTCCTTCTCGCCGAACAACGCCAGGTCGGGCGCGGTCAGGTGCAGCATCTTCGCCACCACGGTCAGCACACCGGCGAAGTGACCCGGCCGGACCATGCCCTCGAGCTCGTCGGCCAGCGGGCCGGGATGCACGGTGATGGACGGCTCGTTCGGGTAGAGCTCGTCGCGGGACGGGTTGAAGACCAGGTCGACGCCCTCGTTCTTGGCGATCGCCAGGTCACTGGCCAGCGTGCGGGGATAGCGGTCGAAGTCCTCGGTCGGCCCGAATTGCAGCGGGTTCACGAAGATCGTCAGTACCACACTGCCGTCCGGCCCGACCCGCTCGCGAGCCTCGGCCAGCAGGGCCGCATGGCCCTCGTGCAGGGCGCCCATCGTCATCACGACCGCCCGCGGCCGGATCGCCGCCGCCGCTCGCAGCTCGGCCTTCGTCTGGGTGAGTCTCATCGCGGTGCCTCCCCTGTCCGATCCCGCTCGGTCGAGTGCCCGCTCAGCACCTCGCCGAAGCGGGCCGCTGTCTCCGGGTCCAGTCGTCCGTCCGCCGCCGCCAACTCCACCGTCGCCCGGGCCAGTTCGGCGTACGTACGCGCCGTCGAGTCCCGCAGTGCCGCCAGATGTGCTGCCACCGTGTCGATATCGCCCCGCGCGATCGGCCCGGTGAGCGCATGATGACCGGATCGCAGCGTGTTGTCGAGCGTTGCGGCCACGAGTGGCCGAAGCGTTGCCGCAGGATCGTCGACGCCTGCCTCCCGTAGTACGTCGATCGCCTGCGTAAGCAACGTTGTCAGGTGGTTCGCGCCGTGCACGAGGCCCGCGTGGTACCGCGCCCGCTGCTCGTCGTCGACCCACTGCAGCTGTGCCCCGAGCGACTTCACCAGCCGCTCCACCATCGCCTGTGCCTCGTCCGGCGCGGTGGCCGTGAACATGACACCGTCCAGCCGGACCGGGCCGCCAGGAAACGTCATCGACGGGTGCAGCGCCACCGGTGTCGCATCCAGCCCGGCCAGCGGTCCGAGCCCGTGTGCTCCGGACAGATGGACGACGTACTGCGCACAGGTCAACGGCAGCGCGTGGGCCACGTCATGGATCAGGTCATCCGGTACTGCGACCAGGACGACGTCGGCGCGGGAGGTGACCTCGTCGGCGGTCAGCACGGGTACGCGCGGAAGAAGCCGGGCGGCGCGTTCACGAGACGCGCTCGACCGTGCGGTGACGCCGACCAACCGATGCCCGGCTGCCGCCAAGGCTGCTCCCAGGGCGGTCCCGGCCCGGCCGGCTCCGATCAAGCCGATCCGTTCCATCACTCACTCTCTTCGTTCCAGTCCCACTCGGGGTACCAGACGATCTACTCGCCAGCCTAGGTGATGAGAGCATGCGGTGGTGAGCGATGCCTGGGCCACGCGCAGCGGATTGACCGCGATCCTGATCACAGTCCCCAACCTCACTGAGGTGGGGTTGTGGCGGGAGGGGCTGGATGACGGGGTGTGGCGGCAGTTCGGCGCGGTTTCGTTGGGCGCATGAGCACGTTTCGGGAGGCTTGGGACGCGGCTCTGTATGGGGCTGACGGCTTTTATCGGCGGGAGCGGCCGGGCGCGCACTTTCGGACGTCCGTGCATGCTTCGCCGCTGTTCGGGCAGGCCATCGGTCGGCTGGCTCGCGCGGTCGGGGCCGAGCAGGTCGTGGATATCGGCGCCGGGTCCGGTGAGTTGGGCAAGGTGTTGCGGGCCGAGGGCCTGGCTGTCGTGGAGATCGAGCTCGACGACCACCTTCCCGCCACGCTCACTGGTCTAGTCGTCGCCAACGAGTGGCTCGACAACGTCCCGTGCGAGCTCGTCGAGTGGGACGAGGAGGGCACACCCCGGTATCTGTCCGCCGACCTCACTCCGGCAGCTGTTGTCAGCGGCAACGACCTGGAGTGGCTGGAGAGGTGGTGGCCCGGCGAGCCCGGGGATCGGGCCGAGATCGGCCTGACCCGCGACGAGGCCTGGGCGTCTGTGATCAATCGCTTGGCCGACGGTGCGGTCGCAGTGGCGATCGACTACGGCCACGTACGCGCCGACCGCCCGCCGTACGGGACTCTCACCGGCTTCCGCGCCGGCCGGGAGTGTGAACCCGTCCTGGACGGCTCCTGCGACGTGACAGCCCACGTGGCACTGGACTCGCTGGGCGGGTCGATCGTGCGCCAGCGGGACGCCCTGCGTGCTCTGGGGGTCAGTGCGGCCCGTCCGAGCCTGGACCTGGCTCAGACGGAACCGCTGCGCTACCTGGCCGAGCTGTCGTCGGCCGGCGAGGCTGCTGAGCTACTGGAGCCGTCCGGGCTCGGAGGGTTCGGCTGGGTGTGGACAGCGGCCGGTGCGGACGCCGTACGGCGGGCTTCGCGGGCTCTGTCGGCCTGAGCCTGCACCAGCGCCGCTGCCTCGAACTGGTCGCGGTGGAGCGCGATGGCGTCGGTCGGGCCGAGCGGGGTGTCCACGTGGACGTTGGCCAGGCCCAGGCGACGTTGGAGGGGGCCTTGTTCGAGCCGCACCGACTGGGTCTTGTGGTTCAGGACGATCGAGGTACGGCGGCCCACCCAGCCGCGGACTGTGACGAATACCTGGTCGTCAGCGCCGTACGCGAGGTAGCGCCAGCCGACCGGGCGCAGCCATTTGGCGCGCTCCGGTGCGACATGCATCTGGATGCGCGCGAGGTCGAGCCCCGGCAGGATGCGGGCGAGCACGCCAGCCACCTCGCCACGGTCGCCGACCGGCAGGAGCTGAGCGCCTTCGCGCTCGTCGTCGCCGTCCTCCTTGTTGCCCGCCACACCGGCGATGTCCAGCTCGACCCGGGCCCAGCCCAGGAGCCGCCAGATCAGTGGCTCGGTGATCAGTAGACCCTGCACACGGCCCGGCGGAACGGTCTGGCGTTGCACATCGAGCAGACCGCGCTTGGTCCGTAGACCATGGTCGGTCTCCGACAAGGTGAAGCCGTGGTTGCCGACGACCTGCTTCCAGATCGGCTGCACCACACCGAACGCCAGCGGAAGAGCGGCGAACAGACCGATGTGGAAGTCCAGCACCATCGTGGCGACGATCAACCAGATCAGAGCGCCCGCACTACCGAGGACTGTGGACGACAGCAGGGTCGCACCGAGCAGGCGACTCGTCGGGACCACCAGGAGCGGCTCGGACTCGAACTGCTGTTCCTGTTGCTCCGCGACGCGCCCACCCTTGGCCCGGACGAGCAGAATCGTGCGGAGCTTGCCCGCCTCGTCGTACCGGAAGTAGCTCAGCTTGCCGTCGCTCTTGCCACCGCCGGCGACGTCCATCCGCAGCTCGGCCATGCCGAACAGACGAGCGACGATCGGCTGGGCCACGTCGATCGCCTGGATCCGGTCGAACCGGATGATCCGCGTCCGCCGGAACAGGAACCCGCTGTCCACCCGGATCGCGTCATCGGTCAGCTGCCACTTGGTGAACCACCACGACAGTGCGCCGAGCAGGATGCCACCGACGAGTACGACGGCCAGACCGATGCCGGCCAGCTCCAGATTGCTCCGCAGGCCCTCGTTGTTGACCAGTGCGAAGGCCGCGACGACGAAGTAGCCCCAGCCCTTCACAAACGGGGTGAGTGGGTGCAATCGCGCCCCGGTCTGCTCCACGACCGCGGTCTGCCCCGGCGCCGGCTCGGTCACAGGCCCCACGCCTGAGCCTGGCCGAGAGCGGAGAGGCGGTCGCGCAGCCGGCCGGCCTCGTCCGGGTGCAGGCCGGGGATCTTGGCGTCCGTCGCCGGCGTCGCCGTGTGCAGCTCCACGGTCGCGATCCCGTACGCGCGCTCCAGCGGCCCCGCGGTCACGTCGACGAACTGCATCCGCCCGTACGGCACTACCACGAGCTCGCGGAACATGATCCCGTGGCTGACCAGCAGTTCGTCGTCGCGTTCGGCGTACTTCCAGGACCGCTGGTTGCGGCCGATCAGCACCCACGACCAGACGAACCCGGCTCCGAGCACGACCAGCGCGAGTACGCCGTACGTCCAGCCCACGGTCAGCCCGAGTACGACCAGCGCGCCGATCCCGGCCACGCCGAACATGAGCGCCGCGTTCAGCCGCCGGACCGTGGCCAGCTTCGGCGAGACCGGCGTCCAGCTGACATCCGAGGGTGCGAAGAGGTCATCCACAACCCAAGCCTGTCACGATAGGGGTTATGAGTACCGAAAGAGTGGTCGGGATCGGCGCGGGAGCGGCTGGATTCGACCCCGCGTACGAGCGCGGCGGGACCGGGACCGGCTCCGAGCTGGCGACCACCGACATGGTGCTCAACATCGGCCCGCAGCACCCGGCCACGCACGGCGTCCTCCGGCTCCGGCTGACTCTGGACGGCGAGCGGATCGTCGGGTGCGAGCCGATCATCGGCTACATGCACCGCGGCGCGGAGAAGCTGTTCGAGGTCCGCGACTACCGGCAGATCATCGTGCTGGCGAACCGGCACGACTGGCTGTCCGCGTTCTCCAACGAGCTCGGCGTCGTCTTCGCGGTCGAGCGGATGATGGGCCTGGAGGTGCCGATCCGCGCGGTCTGGCTGCGCACGCTGCTGGCCGAGCTGAACCGGGTCCTGAACCACCTGATGTTCCTCGGCTCGTACCCGCTCGAGCTCGGCGCCATCACCCCGGTCTTCTACGCCTTCCGCGAGCGGGAGACGATCCAGGCGGTGATGGAGGAGCTCTCCGGCGGCCGGATGCACTACATGTTCAACCGGGTCGGCGGGCTCAAGGAGGACCTGCCGTACGGGTGGCTCGGCCGCGCGTCCGCCGCCTCGGCCGCGGTCCGCAAGCGGCTGCCCGACATCGAGGACCTCATCCTCGGCAACGAGATCTTCCGGGCCCGTACGGTCGGCGTCGGCAGACTCGCCCCCGAGCTCGTCACGCAGTACGGCGTCTCCGGCCCGATCGCCCGTGCCTCCGGCGTGGACGCGGACCTCCGCCGCGACGAGCCCTACCTCGGGTACGACGAGTTGCTGCGGGACGGCGTACTCCGGGTCGTCACCCGGACCGACGGCGACTGCTTCGCGCGGTTCGCCGTACTGCTGGAGCAGGTGAAGGTCTCGCTCGACCTGGTCGACGCGTGCCTGGACAAGCTGTCCGCGCTACCGGCCGGGCCGATCAACGTCCGGCTGCCGAAGATCCTCAAGGTCCCTGAGGGCCAGACCTACGCCTGGACCGAGGGCCCGCTCGGCATCAACGGCTACTACCTGGTCTCCCGCGGCGACAAGACGCCCTGGCGCCTCAAGCTCCGCTCAGCCAGCTTCAACAACATCTCCGCGCTGCCCGCCCTGCTCCCCGGCACCATGATCCCCGACATGATCGCCATCCTCGGCAGCATGTTCTTCGTCGTCGGAGACATCGACAAGTAGTCAGCCGATCAGCTCTAGCAGCGGCTCGCGGAGGGCGGACGAGACCGCGAAGGTGGCGCGGGACTCGGGGCTGTGCTCGGAGCCGTCGAGGTCCAGGACGGTGACCCCGGCCTCGCGGCAGATGGAGACGCCGGCCATGGTGTCCCAGGGTTTGTTGGAGAACATGATCATCGCGTCGAAGTAGCCGGCGGCGGTCCAGGTCAGGGCGGTGGCGGCGGTGCCGATCATCCGGAGGCGCTGGACGCGCGGGGTGAGGCGCTGGGTGAGCGCGAGGCGCTCGGCGTTGATCCGGTCCGCGTCCGGGCCGACCGCATAGTCGCCGACGGCAACCAGTGCGTCGTTCAGGTCGGTGCACTCGCTGCCCCGGATGGGCTTGCCGTCGCAGGTCGCGCCGAGTCCTTCGGCGGCGGCGTACCTGGTCCCGAGCGCGGGGTGGTCGATCACGCCGGCCACCGCGCGACCGTCGTGGATCAGGCCCAGCGAGATGCACCACAGCGGCACGCCGTGAACGAAGTTGACCGTCCCGTCGATCGGGTCCAGGACCCACCGCGTCCCGTCCGTCGCGCCGC
The DNA here is from genome assembly GCF_040638415.1 of Kribbella sp. NPDC026596. NCBI lineage: Bacteria > Bacillati > Actinomycetota > Actinomycetes > Propionibacteriales > Kribbellaceae > Kribbella > Kribbella sp. NPDC026596. The sequence continues at coordinate 221,660 of NZ_JBEZYF010000002.1, forward strand.
CCTCCTCCTCGCCGAGGACGCCGATCTGCGGCGTCTCCCGCTCGAGGAAGGCCCGCACCTCCCGCTCGACCGCGAAGTCCACCTCGGACGCCATGTCGCGATCGCCCTTGAACGTCAGGGCACCCGGTCCCCGCGAGTCGGTGATCACCCGCCCGCGATCGACGGCGGCTTCGGCAACCTTCAGCAGCTTCGCGAGATCCACACCCCAGAACCTACGCGAACGGGCCTCAGGCCGTGCCCAGCGCCCTGCGCTTGCGGCGCCAGGCAGCCGCCGCGGCCAGCCCGCCGACCGCCAGTACGCCGGCTGCCGCCTGGCCGATCTTGATCGGGCACCCGCTGGCGCATTCCGGGATCGGGTACGGCTGACCGGGGTTCAGTTCATGCGTTTCATCGGCCGCCACGTAGGCCTCTTCGGCCGGGAACGGCCAGCCCTCGGCACTCAGCAGGCGGTACCAGTAGGCGTCGTCCCACGCCTTCCGCTTGCAGGTCACGTTCACCGACGGCGATTCGAACGGCGTCGGCCCGAGCTGCCCGATCGGCAGGTGATCCTCGTTGTAGACCGTGACGTGACCATTCGGGTCGTTCATCGTCACGGCCGGATAGTTCGCGTCCAGCCCCATGGTCAATCCCTCCCCACACCGCAGTATGGGGCCGGAGTCAGGAGGCGGCCAGACCTCGCAGCTTGAGGTCCACGACGGTGGGGGCGTCGGCCTGGGAGTGTTTGTCGCCGGCGGCAACCACCGTGGCGACCTCCTCGTCGATCTTGTCCAGGCGCCGGTCGATCTTGTCCAGCCGGCGCTGCATCAGGTCGACGAACTCCGCGTTCTCGACCACGCGGGCGCTGGTGATGCGCGAGTACTCCTGGGCGACCTGGGCGCGCTCGTCGGAATGGGCCAGCCGCTCGACCAGCAACTGGTGGCGGAACAGCACCGTGGCCGCGATCGCGACCAGTACGCCGGCCACCGCGGCGGCCCGCAGAATCCAGGCATTCTGAGTGAAGAGCGCGATACTCACGCCCAGGCAGACAACGATCAGCAGACCGTTGGCAACGGTGAGAACTGTGGTCCTGGTTCGACGGCGGCTACCCCTTGACCCCATGGACCGACATGTTAGGGGGTCTCGTCGGGGTCCTCGGGAACACGACACGCGCGTTCGAGCAACAATCCGGCCGTGACGACCAGCACGGAGACCACCGCCGCGGCACCGGCCATGATCACACGGTGACGAGGCGCCGAGGCGCCCATCGCCTGCAGGAAGGATAACGCGAACCCTGCGTAAACACCGGCGCACAACGCGCCGACGAACGCACTCGCCTTCCCGATCAGCAACAGGAACACCGCGCGGGACGGCTCCATTCGTTCCCGGCGGACCTGGATCCGCTGGTGGGTGTTGCGGGCCGCGGCGAACAGCAGCGCGGCCAGAAACGCCCAGGCGATCAGGGTCAGCCAGGACACCGTCGGCGCGACGCCGCCACCGGACTCGATCGCCTTGACCGCGGTCAGGCCGATCGCCGCCCCGAGGACGGCGATCGCGATCAGCAGCCGGCGCGAGGTCGGCCGGACCGAGCCCGGACGCGGCGGCTCCTTGCCGGGCTCGTCTTCCGGCGCCCGGCCTGGCTCGGAACCGCCGGACACCACTACTGCAGCTCGAGGTCGAGCTTGGTCACGCCTTCGGAACCGACCTTGGCGAGCAGCTCCGTGACCGGGCCGTGGCCCGGCAGCACCGCGTCCGGCTCGATGTCGAGCCAGGGCGCGAGGACGAACGCACGCTCGTGCGCCCGCGGGTGCGGAACGGTCAGCTCCTCGGACTCGATCGTCTTCTGGCCGTAGGTGATCAGATCGACGTCGAGGGTCCGCGGCGCGCCCGGCACGCTGCGCTCCCGGCCGAAGGCCTGCTCGATCGCGTGCGCGCGGTCCAGCAGCAGGTCGACCGCGAGCGTGGTGTCGGCGAGCAGCACGACGTTCAGGTACGGGCCGGACTCCTCGGGACCGCCGATCGGCTGGGTCTCGTACAGCGGCGAGACCTCGACCACCACGACGTCAGGGGTGTCCCGCAGTGCGTCGACCGCGCCCTGCAGGTTCGCCTCACGGTCGCCCAGGTTGCTGCCGAGCGACAAGATGACCTGGCGGATCGGCTTCAGGCCGCCGCTCAGGGTGTCCGCGTCGATGACGTGGGGACTAGGGGTCTCAGTCACGAGGATTCTCCGGCTCTGCGCTGCACGGTCAGGACAACGTCGTCGAACGGCACCGTGATCGGCGCCGAGGGTTTGTGGATGGTCACCGCGGTCGCTGTCACCCGCCGGTCGGCGAGGCACAGGTCGGCGATGCGCTGGGCGAGGGTCTCGATCAGGTCCACCGGGTCGTTCTCGATCGCGTGGTGCACCTGCTCGGCCACCACCCCGTAGTTCACGGTGTCGGCCAGGTCGTCGGAGGCCGCGGCGGGTCTGGTGTCCAGCTCCAGCCGGACATCCACGACGAACTCCTGCCCGTCGGCCCGCTCGTGCTCGAACACCCCGTGGCGTCCGAAACCGCGGATGCCCCGGATCTCGATCACATCAGGAGCTAGCACGGGACCGCTCATTCCGCCTCCTCCTGTCGGCCCCCAGACGACAGTACCGGGGAGGCATGGTGGATCCACAACCGCCAGCCGGTAGAAGTTCGACGGAAAACGTTCGTGGCCAGCGCCTTGCCCCCCGCGAAGCCCTCCTCCGGCGCACCCTCACCGGACGACAGGACATTCTCCGTACACGTGACGTAGGCCACGTCTTCATCTACGCGGACCTGCACATCGGTCAGAAAGAACTGGATGTACGGCGTGTTCGCGAAGATCATCGCCCAGGCCCGCATCATCTCGGCGTACCCGGAGATCGCCGCGTTGCCGGGATGGATGCAGACGGGGTCCGGGTCCGGCAGCCAGACCGCCGCCATCAGATCGAGGTCACCGGCCTCGAACGCGTTGTAGAACGCGGTGTTCGCGGTCAGCACGACGTCCTCCACCGTGGCGTTGTGACTCCTGGGCGCGCCCTCACCTGTCGCGCCCTGCCTCGGACCGTCCGTCATACCGTTCCCCATCTCTTCACCACCCGGACCGCGTCCGCGCTGGGTGCCACCGCGTGGGCCCGGACACACCAGGCTCCCGCGGCGGCGGCCAGGGCGGAGACAGCCGCGCTCGCATCATCTCGTCGTACGGCCGGTCTGGGTTCACCGGTCTGCTCGTCGGCGAGCAGCCTACCGAGGAACGCCTTCCGGGACGCACCGATCAGCAACGGCCGATCCAGTACGGCGAATTCCCGCAATCGTCGCAAGACCTCCCAGTTGTGGTCCGCGTTCTTCGCGAAACCGAGCCCGGGGTCGAGGGCTACCCGGTTCAGATCGACTCCGGCGTCGCGCATCGCGTCGATCCGCAGCGCCAGTTCGGCGATCACCTCGGCGACCACGTCGACGTACTCGGCCTTGTTCTGCATGTCGATCGAGTGTCCACGCCAGTGCATGCAGACATACGGCGTACGCCGCTCTGCCACCAGCGCGAGCATGTCCGGGTCGGCCTGGCCGCCGGACACGTCGTTGATCATCACCGCGCCGGCGTCCAGCGCGAGCTCGGCGACGCCGGCCCGCATGGTGTCGACCGAGATCAGGGCGCCCTCGGCGGCCAGGGTCTCGATCACCGGAAGCACCCGGCGGATCTCCTCCTCGGGGGCGGGCCGGTCGGCACCCGGCCGGGTCGACTCCCCGCCGACGTCCAGCAGGTCGGCACCCTCGGCGAGCAACTCCCGGCCGTGCTTGATCGCCGCGGCCGGCTCGAACCACTCACCACCGTCGGAGAACGAGTCCGGTGTCACGTTGACGACACCCATCACGAGACACCGATCCAGCACCGGCAGCCCGTCGACGCGACCCCACGACCCATCACTCACCCGACCACCGTAGTGGCCACCACCCCCAACCCGCTGGGTGGGATCAATTACTGAGGATCAAGCGTGACTTCGTCGCTTGGAGTGCCTCGGCGACGGGCTGGGCGTAGGACTCGTTGGTCTGGCCTACCTTCTCCAGACACTGGCCGTTGATGAGCGCGGCGCCACTGGTGATGCCTTGCGCGTAGTTGCCGGTCATGTTGGCGCCACCGGAGTCGCCGGCCTCCACGCACGCGGTGTGCTGGAAGAGCCCGCGGACCACCCTGTTGTTGCCGTAGTTGACGGTGACGTTCCGGGCGACGATCTTCCCGCAGGTCCAGCCGGTGCTCTTGCCCGACTTGCACAGCGTGGATCCGACGGTCGCGTTCGCGAGCCCGCGGACCGCGATGTTGCCGGCTCCCCAGCCCTCGACGTACCCCTGCTGCTCCCAGCCGTCGATCACGCCGACCGTGCCGAAGTCGTTGCCCGGGAAGCTCGAGGTCCGGGTGTTGCCGAGGATGTAGCCGTTGCGGGAGAACGACGGCTTGCCGGCCGTGCAGTGCCCGGCGGTGAGGAAGATCTTGGTGCCCTTGGTGGTCCGGGCGTTGAAGCCCAGCGAGCAGACGTACCCGGTGTTCTTGTCGACCTGGACCCCGCCGCGCAGGCTGAAGTCGTCGGCGGTCGTCGTCACCGTGCCGGAGACCCTGCGGACCGTCACGCGGTCGCCGTTCGCCTTGGCGCGGGACAGGAACCGCTCGGTGATCCGGTCACGCGCGCCCTTCGGCACCGTGACGACCACAGTGCCCGAGAGCGGATCGACATACCAGGACCGGACCTTGCCCGCGCTGGAGCCGGCGGCGAGCCGGTTCAGCTTGTCCTGGACGGCGTTGAGCTGGTCGGCAGTGAACTGGACCAGCCGCGGGATCGCGCCGACCTGGCGGACCAGCGCGGCGGTGGTCAGGTCGGACACCGCCACGACCAGCTCGCCGGCGTCGTCGTAGTAGCTGCCGACCACGCCCGAGTCGGACCCGAGCTGCGCCTCGACCGCCTCCGCGACCAGCGGCGACTTCTCGGGCACCTTCCCGGCCGGCTCCGACTTCTGCCCGGCCGGCTTGGTCCGCGTCTCGGCGGTGGCCCAGTTCGCCGCGACCAGCCCGGCGGCCGTCAGTACGACGACCCCGGCAAGTGCGGCGCTGACCCGGAAACGCCCCGACATCCTGTCCTCCTCACACCGGCACCTGATCCCCGTTGGCCAAGCACCACTACGGAAAGTAAACGCTCAGCGACAGAATGTCCACAGGTACCGGTTCTCAAACTCCAACGAGAGCAGGGTCGAGGAGGCTACGGTCAGCCGACGATCAGGCTCATGGCCTCGGCGCGGGTGACGGGGTTGCGGAGCTGGCCGCGGACGGCGGAGGTGATCGTCTTGGCGCCGGGTTTGCGGACGCCGCGCATGGTCATGCAGAGGTGTTCGCACTCGATCACGACGATCACGCCGCGCGGTTCGAGCAGTTCGACCAGGGACTCGGCGACCTGGGTGGTCAGCCGTTCCTGAACCTGCGGCCGTTTCGCGTACACGTCGACCAGCCGGGCCAGCTTCGACAACCCGGTGATCCGGCCCTCCCGGCTGGGGATGTAGCCGACGTGCGCGACCCCGGTGAACGGGACCAGGTGGTGCTCGCACAGGCTCCAGACCTCGATGTCCTTCACCAGGACCATCTCGTCATGGCCGATGTCGAACGTCGTCGTCAGCACGTCCTCGGCCCGCTGACCCAGTCCGGCGGTCATCTCGGCGTACGACCGTGCCACACGGGCCGGGGTGTCCTGCAAACCCTCGCGGTCCGGGTCCTCCCCGATCGCGATCAGCAATTCGCGGACAGCCCGCTCAGCCCGGGCATGGTCGAACTTCGGCGACGTCATCTGGTCACTCTAGGCGGGACCACAGACAGCAGCGCCGCCACCCGATCGGGTGGCGGCGCTGGTTTGTCAGCTGTCCTGCGGCGACGGCGGGGTCGGGCCGCTGCCGTAATTCGGCGGCCGCACGGCCTCGTCCGGGCCGACCACACCGCCCGGCAGGACATCGGAGAGCGATCCGTTCTGCTCGGCGCGGGTCGGCACCGGCATCACCGGCGGCTGGTCCGACGGCACCCGGGTGGACGAACCGGTCCAGGCCGGCCGCCGCTCCCGCTTGACCACCGGGACGAAGACCCGGGCGATCTCGTTCTTGTCCAGGGTCTCCTTCTCCAGCAGCTCCTCGACCAGGTGGTCCAGGACCGCGCGGTTCTCGACCAGGATGTCGAACGCCTCCTGGTGCGCGTTCAGGATCAGCTTGCCGACCTCCTCGTCGACCGCGGCCGCGATCTCCTCGGAGTAGTTCCGCTGGCTGCCGAAGTCGCGGCCCAGGAACGGCTCGCTGCCGTCCGAGCCGAACTTGATCGCGCCCAGCCGCTCGGTCATGCCGTACTGCGTGACCATCGCACGGGCGAGCGCGGTCGCCTTCTCGATGTCGTTGCTGGCGCCCGTGGTCGGGTCGTGGAAGACCATCTCCTCGGCCGCGCGGCCACCGAGCATGTAGGCCAGCTTGTCCAGCATCTCCGAACGGGTGGTCGAGTACTTGTCCTCGTCCGGCATCACCATCGTGTAGCCGAGCGCGCGGCCCCGCGGCAGGATCGTCACCTTCTGCACCGGGTCGGAGTGCGGCAGCGCGGCGGCGACCAGGGCGTGCCCGCCCTCGTGGTACGCCGTCAGCACCTTCTCCTTGTCCGACATCAGCCGGCTGCGGCGCTGCGGACCGGCGATGACCCGGTCGATCGCCTCGTCCAGCCCGCGGTTGTCGATCACCTGCTGGTTGTTCCGGGCGGTGAGCAGCGCGGCCTCGTTCAGCACGTTGGCCAGGTCGGCACCGGTGAAGCCCGGCGTACGGCGGGCGACGGCGGTCAGGTCCACGTCCGGAGCCATCGGCTTGCCGCGGGCGTGCACCTTCAGGATCTGGGCGCGACCGGGCAGGTCCGGCGCGTCGACGGCGATCTGCCGGTCGAACCGGCCGGGCCGCAGCAGCGCCGGGTCGAGCACGTCGGGCCGGTTGGTGGCCGCGATCAAGATCACACCGCCGCGGACGTCGAAGCCGTCCATCTCGACCAGCAACTGGTTCAGGGTCTGCTCGCGCTCGTCGTGACCACCGCCGAGGCCCGCACCACGGTGCCGGCCGACGGCGTCGATCTCGTCGATGAACACGATCGCCGGGGCGTTCGTCTTGGCCTGCTCGAACAGGTCGCGGACCCGGGAGGCACCGACACCGACGAACATCTCGACGAAGTCCGAACCGGAGATCGAGTAGAACGGCACGCCTGCCTCGCCGGCGACCGCGCGGGCCAGCAGCGTCTTACCGGTACCGGGCTGGCCGTAGAGCAGCACGCCCTTCGGGATCTTCGCCCCGACCGCCTGGAACTTGCCGGGTTCCTGGAGGAACTCCTTGATCTCGCCAAGCTCCTCGATCGCCTCGTCACAGCCGGCCACGTCGGCGAACGTGGTCTTCGGAGTGTCCTTGGTGATCAGCTTGGCCTTGGACTTGGCGAAGCTCATCACCCGCGATCCGCCGCCCTGCATGGAGTTCATCAAGAAGATGAAGACCACCGCGATCAGCAGGAACGGGATGAGTGTGGAGAACACCTGGCCGATGAAGCTGGGCTTGGGGTTCTCGACGTCGTACCGCTCGATCTTGCCGTCCTGGAACAGGGTCTGCAGGTCGGTGCCGAGGGTGTTGGCCTGGCCGTCGACCCAGTGCGCCCGCACCTTGGTCCCATCGGTCTTCTCGACCCGGATCTCCTGGTCGGGGTCGATCAGCGTCACCGACTTGATCGTCTTGTCGCTCGACGACTTGGCCTGCTGGATCAGTTGCACGACCTGGCCGGTGGGCTCGGTCTTGTAGCCGGTCGAGCCGGTCAGGAGCTGTCCGATCACCAGTACGCCGAGGAAGGCGACGACGATCCAGAACAGGGGTCCTCGGAAGATGCGCTTCACGTCCATGATCGAGGCCTACGCCCCGTCCCTCCTAGCTCGGCAGGCCCGGGAATGCGGGCTTGAGACGGTACAACCAGTCCAAGTGTCTCGTGTCGCACAAGACAACACACCACGAGGGTCACCAATAGACGGTACGACCTGTTGTACAGGCCGTCACCAAGTCTGCCCCGCGGGAGGGCTTAGGAGTAGACGTGCGGGGCCAGCGTCGCTACGCAGCGCAGGTTCCGGTACTTCTCCGCGTAGTCGAGACCATAACCGACCACGAACTCGTCCGGCAGGTCCAGTCCGACGTACTTCACCGGGACCCGCATCTTGGCCGCGTCCGGCTTCATGAACGCGGTGCAGAGCTCCAGCGAGGCGGGCTTGCGTGACTCCAGGTTGCTGACCAGCCAGCTCAGCGTCAGCCCGGTGTCGATGATGTCTTCGACGATCAGCACGTGCCGGTTGGTGATGTCGGTGTCCAGGTCCTTCTGGATCCGGACCACACCGGACGACTTGGTCCCCGAGCCGTACGACGAGATGGCCATCCAGTCCATCTCCACGTGCCGGCTGAACGACCGGGCCAGGTCGGCCATCACCATCACCGCACCACGCAGGACGCCGACCATCAGCAGGTCCTTGCCCTCGTAGTCCTGCTCGATCCGCCCCGCCAGCTCCCGCAGCTTCGCCAGGATCTGGTCCTCGGTGTAATGGATCTTGGTCAGGTCCTTCTCGATGTCCGCCGCATCCACGTGGCTCAGCCTGTCACATCCGGACCCAACACGATGAATCCGGTCCGCCGGACCGCTCGAACTCCCTGTGGCAGGTCGATCCAGCGTTGTCCACGCCAGTCTGTGATCAGCGCGTCGACTGCCGCCACATGCCCCGCGGTGAGGTCCGTGGCCCGGCAACCGGCTTCCAGCGCCGCCTGACGCAGCACCCTGGTCCGCAGTGCGGCCGGCTCGCCCTCCAGCATCCCGATGTCACAGTGCACTTCATCGTCAGTACGGCGGAGTGCCGTCTCCGCGAGGTCCGCGGCGAGCACGTCGAGCGCGTCCGCGTCCGCCCGGAGGAGTCCCGCCGTACGGGCCAATGCCTCGATCACTCCGGGTCCTAGCGCCTCCTCCAGCACCGGAAGCACCTCATGGCGGACTCTGACCCGGGTGTACAGCGGATCGTCGTTGTGTGGGTCGTGCCACGGGCGCAGCCCCGATGCGATGCAAGCAGCGGCTGTCGTCGCACGGGGAAGGTCGAGCAACGGTCGCCGGAGCAGTCCGGCAACCGGAGCCATGCCGGCCAGTGAGCGAGCACCGGACCCCCTGGCCAACCCCAGCAATACAGTCTCGGCCTGGTCGTCGCGCGTATGAGCCAGCAGTACGACGTCCGCCCCGAGCTCATCCGCTGCGTCGCGGAGAGCGTCGTACCGGGCTGACCGGGCAGCCGCCTCCGGGCCACCCTCGGAGCCCACCTCGACGGCCCGCACCTGGACTGGGTCGAGTCCGAGCGACCGGCACTGCGCGGCAGCGGTCTCCGCGACGTGGGCGGAGTCCGCTTGGAGACCGTGGTCGACGACGACGGCACCGGCGTACAGGTTCAGCTTGGGCGCCTCGAAGGCAGTCGCCGCAGCCAGCGCGAGTGAATCCGTGCCACCGGAGCAGGCCACCAGGACGGTCGTACCGTGCGGCAACTCGGCCAGCATGGCGCGGACCGCCTCCCGCGTGCGCGCCACCGCCGGGTGCAACTTGCCCCTCCGGCCCTGGACGAGCTCCTCGGCAGCCGCCTTGCCCGACGGATCAGCCGTGGAGTCGGGCGACCCAGGCATCGGGGTTCGCGATCTCGTTCTTGGTCGGCAGCGTGTTGGGACCGGTCCAGACCCGGTTGAACTCGTCCATGCCGACCCGATCGACGACTCGGCGGACGAACGCGGCACCGTCCTTGTACTGCCGCAGCTTGGCGTCCAGCCCGAGCAACCGCTTGAGCAGCTGATCCACCGGATTGCCACTCTGGCGGCGCGACGTGAACTTGGACCGGATGTTGTCCACCGTCGGGATCACGGATGGCCCGACCCCGTCCATCACGAAGTCCGCATGGCCTTCCAGCAGCGACATCACCGCGGTCAGTCGGTCCAGCACCGCACGCTGCTCCGGGGACTGCATCAGATCCACCAGACTCAGCTCGGCCTCCCCGCGCACCGACCGGCCCAGCCGCTGCACTGCCTCACGGAACATCGCCGCGTACGCCGATGCGTCCAGCTCGGCCTGGTCCAGGAACAGCGCGATCTCCGACCGCAGGTGGTCCCGCAGCCAGGGCACGGCGGTGAACTGCACCCGGTGCGTCTCCTCGTGCAGGCACACCCACAGCCTGAAGTCCCGCGGTACGACGCCCAGCTCGGACTCCACGTGCATCACATTGGGCGCCACCAGCAGGAGGCGACCAGTCAGATCGGGCCGATCCGGATCCGGCTCAGCTGGGTAGAACGGGTCGAACTGACCAAGCACCCGGGAGGAGAGGAAAGCGAGCAGCGCACCGGCCTCGATGGCCGTCACCCGCGAGCCGACCGCCGACGACAGTCCGCCGGTCCGCTCCGCCTTCTCCCGCAGCTTGTCCGCCAGCGGTTGCAGCACGGTCCGGAACCCGTCCGCGTTCGCCTGCACCCAGCCGGGCCGGTCCACGATGACCACGGGCGCGGTCGCCGAGGTGGCCTGTAGTCCGGTGAACTCCCGCACGTGATGTTCGGAGTCGGCCGCGAACTGACGCAGCTCGGCCACTACCTGGTCCGCCTCCGCGCGGCTGACCGCCGGCCCGGGGCGCAGCAGCTTGCGCGCCACTCCGGTCGCCAGCTGCCAGTCGACCATGTCGGCCGTGGTCCCGCCTTCCGCCGTACTCATATTCAGACCCTAGTCGTATGTCCCAACATGCGCCCGCACTCAGACCGCGTCAGACAGCCCTCAGACCGGCCTCAGACGGTCCTTAGACGGCCCTCAGACGGCACAGCCGCAGTTGGCCAGCGCGGCCGCGGCCCGGTCGAGAGCAGCCCGGGCATCGAGGGTCTTGGGTACCGGCACACTGTCGCTGGCGATCGCGAACACCAGCAGCGTGCCGGTGCGATCACGGGCCAGTCCGGCCAAGCTGTGCACCCCAGTCAGCGTGCCGGTCTTCGCCCGGACCAGTCCGGTGCCAGTGCTGGTCCCGGGAGCGGCGAAGCGGTCCTCGAGGCTGCCACTGAAGCCCGCGACGGGCAGACCGGTCAGCAGGTGCCGCAGCTCCGGGTGGTCCTCCGAGGCCGCCACCCGGACCGCACCGGCCAGCAGCTCGAGCGGCACCTTGTTGGCTCGCGTCAGCCCACTGCCGTCGTAGATCGTCGCCTTGCTGACGTCCAGGCCGAGCTTGGTGAGCGTCGCGCGCAGTCCCTTGACCCCACCGACGTACGAACCGCCGTTGTTGGTCGCCAGACCGACGTGCCGCAACAGCACCTCCGCGCCGTCGTTGTCGCTGTGCAGGTTCACGTACTCGACGATCTGCCCCAGCGTCGGCGACGCCACCTGGGCGATCGGCTTGGCCGCGGCCGGAGCGGTCGCCGCCCGAACCGTCGCCGCCACCTTGATCCCATAACCCGCCAGCAGCTTGGCGAACGCGGTCGCCGCAGCCTGCGCCGGAGAGTCCGCGCGCTTGGCCATCCCCGGCGAGAGCCGCCCCTCGTTCACCCAAAGCGCCGACGTGCGAGCCGCGATCCCTTCGGGCAGGTAGTTGGCCTCCCAGTTCGCGTTGGCAGCCGGACCGGTGAACAGCGAGGCGTCGTAGCCCAGGCTGACGCCGGCGACACCCTGCGCCTTCAGTGCCTTCGCCGTACTCGCGGCCAGGCTCTGGAGCGTGGCCCGTGTCGGGAACTCCGCGTTCGCTGCGGGCTTGGTGGCGAGCAAAGGATCGCCACCACCGACCAGGACGATCGAACCACTGCCCGCACTCACCACCTTCGTGGTGAACGTGTGGTCGGCACCGAGGGTCTCCAACGCCGACACCGTGGTCAGCAGCTTCAACGTGGACGCCGGGGTGAACGGGACCGCCGTACCGGCCGAGAACACCGTCTTGCCGCGGGAGGCGTCGTATACATAGATGCCACGGTGCTTGCCCAGTGACGGATCCGCGAGGATCGCGGCGAGCGCCTTCTGTACGCCGGCCGCCGTCGGTGCGACCCCCTCGGCCTTCGCGGGCGCCAGGACGGCGGGCGCCTGCTGAGCTGCCTGCACTGATCCGGGTACGGCGAGTGCACCGCTCACCAGCCCCACACAGAGGGACCCGCTCATGAGCATGGCGAGCAGCGTGACGAACACCGCACGGGGAGGACGGGCCACCAGGCTGCTCCTGTCAATCGGTCGGTCGGAACCGTGACAGTATCTGCCGTATGGAGTTCGACGTCTTCATCGAGATCCCCAAGGGCACCCGCAACAAGTACGAGCTGGACCACAAGACGGGCCGGCTGCGGCTGGACCGAACCCTCTTCACGGCCACTCAGTACCCGTCCGACTACGGATTCATCGAGGACACCCTGGGCCAGGACGGCGACCCGCTGGACGCGCTGGTGCTGCTCCCCGAGCCGACCTTCCCGGGCTGCCTGATCCGGGCCCGCGCGATCGGCATGTTCCGGATGACCGACGAGAAGGGCCCGGACGACAAGGTCCTCTGCGTCCCGGCCGGCGACCCGCGCCAGGAGCACCTGCGCGACATCCACCACGTGCCGGAGTTCGACCGGCTCGAGATCCAGCACTTCTTCGAGGTCTACAAGGACCTCGAGCCCGGCAAGTCCGTCGAAGGCGCCACCTGGGTCGGCCGGACCGACGCCGAGACCGAGATCACCGCTTCCTTCGAACGCCTGAAGACCGAAGGTCACTGACCCTCCGCCGCCCCTCGAGGCGGCGGACCTCAGTCGCCTGACAGCCGATGGACCTCAGTCGCCTGACAGGCGGTGCAGGAGGCCGAGCAGGGTCTTGCGCTCGCTTGCGCTCAGCGGCTCCAGCAACTCCGTCTCCGCCGCGACGATCAGCTGATCCATCGCGATCAGCTGCTTCTCACCGGCCGGCGTGATCGCGACGATCTTGCGGCGGCGGTCCGCCGGGTCCACCCGGCGTTCGACGTACTTCAGGTCCTCCAGCTCGTCCAGCAGGGTGACCAAATCGCTGCGGTCCAAGCCGATCCGGTCGGCCAGCGTCGCCTGGGCGCCCTCGCCGTCGTCGGCCAGGCTCGCCAGTACGTGGTAGTGCTGCGTCCGGACGCCGGCCTCGGTCATGTGCTGCCGGACCAGGCGCTGCGCCTGCTGACTCGACCGCCCCAGCGCCCACAGCACCCGGTCGGCCAGACGATGCGTCGGCGCCTTCTTCACCTGCCCACTCTATTGGCAGAGCACTCGTACGGCGTTATCGTGGGAGTCTCCCATTATTTATAACTCCCACGATTTGGAGCAGCTCATGCGCTCAGTGCGCTTCCACCGGCACGGCGGTCCCGACGTCCTGCAGCTCGACGAGGTCGCCGTACCGGAGCCCGGCACCGGCCAGGTGCTGATCGAGGTCGAGGCGATCGGCGCCAACGCCATCGACACCGTTCTCCGCCGCGGCGGCACGCCCTGGGACCGGCCGTTGCCGGGCACGCTCACCGGCGATGTGGTCGGCCGGATCAGCAAGCTCGGCCCGGACACTCCACCCGGCACCGCGGTCGGCCAACGCGTCGCCGCCCTGACCGAGGACGCCTTCGCGGACTTCGCCGTCGCCGACGCCGCGTTCCTCGCCCCGATCCCGGACCACGCCGACGCGGGCGAGGCGACGATGATGTCGATGACCGCGCCGCTCGCCCTCCGCCTTCTCGAAGCAGGCCGGATCCCCGCCGGCGGCACCGTCCTGATCCAGTCCGCGGCCGGCACCGTCGGCCACCTCGCCGTCCAGCTGGCCCGGTTCTTCGACCCGAAGACGATCATCGGTACGGCGTCCTCGGCCGAGCGGCTCGACTTCATCCGGGAGCTCGGCGCCGAAGCCGTCGACCTGACCGACCCGGAGTGGCCGGCCAAGGTCCGCGAACTCGCCCCCGACGGCGTGAACACGGTCCTCGACGCGGTCGGCGGCACCGTGTTCGACCAAGGCCTCGACCTCGTCGCACCGCTCGGCACGATGGTTACGTACGGCGCGATCACCACCGAGCTCCCGACAGTCCCGGCCAGCGGCCTGTTCGGTCTGCGGTCCGTCACCGGTGTCTCGATGATGGGCTGGCGCCAAGCCCGGCCGGACGAGGCCCGCGCCGACGTCGCCGAAGTCACCCGCCGCTGGCAGAACGGTGACCTGCACCCGATCGTCCACGCCACCCACCCATTGACCGACGTGACCCGAATCCACGAAACCCTCGACGCCCGCAAGAACCTCGGCCGCCTCATCGCCAGGCCGTAGCGGCGCCTACCAACCGATCAGCGAGTACGGCGCGGCGTTGCTCGAACCGGATGGCTCGATCGGGCTCACCTCGGGCATCGCGACGTACCGGCCGGGGCTGCGAGCATCGTTGCTAGCGGCATCCAACGGTGCACTCGCATCCCTCGCCCGTCTCCCGGCCGGCCGGACCCAGGACATCGCGGACGCGATCTTTGCCCTGCTACGCAAGCGTTTCATCACGGGCGGCCGAAGAAGTCCGGCGGCTCCCAGTAGTAGACGCTGTCGATCTGCACCGGCTTGCCGGTCCGGGGCGCGTGGATCATCCGCCCGTTGCCGAGGTACATCGCGACGTGGTGGATGGTCCCCGGGTCGTCCGGGTTGAGCGCCCAGAAGATCAGGTCACCCGGCCGCAGCTCGTCCTCGTCGATGTGCCGGACCTGCTCGTACTGCGCGACGCTGTAGTGCGGCAGCTGGACGCCGGCCCGATCCCACGCGCCCATCATCAGTCCGGAGCAGTCCCAGCGGGACGGGCCGGTGCCACCCCACAGGTACATGTCGCCGAGCTGGGACAGCGCGAAGTCGATCGCCGCCTGCGCACCCCGGCGCGTGCCGTGACTGTTGCCGTTGTCGTTGCTGGGCCGGTCCGGCTTGTGCTGCTTCGGTGGCTTCTTGCCAGGGTTCTGCTTCGCCTGCTCGCGGGCTTCCCTCTCCTCGCGCGCCTGCTCGGCCTTCTCCCGGGCCTCCTCGGCCTTCTCCCGGGCCCGCTCGGCGGCCTCCCGGGCGGCGATCCGCCGCTTCAGTTCGGCGGCCTTCTTCGCGGCGAGCGCGGCGGCTCGTTGTCGCGCAAGCTCCTCGAGCCCTCGCTGCCGCTGGGCGGCCACCCGGACCGACGTGTTCTGCAGTACGGCGAGCTGTGCGATCGACTGCGTCCGCTGCACACCCATCGCGGTCACCGCCGCTGCCTGCGCGGCCTCCGCGTCCTCGGCGGCCTTCTTCGCCTTGGCGGCCTCGTCGGTCGCCTGCTTCACCTTCACCACGGCCTGGTCGGCCTGGACCTTGAACAGGTTGGTGACCACCTGGGTCGCCGTGAATCGCAGGTACGCCCCCTGCATCGCGGTCGACACCGAGCGGGCGGCCCCGGCCGAGTCCAGCAACTGCTGCGGTCCTTCGGCGGTGAACAGCGGCGCGATCTTCGCCACATCGCCACCACCCTGGTATGACGCTGCCGCGAACCGGCCGATCTGCTGCCGCTGAGTGACGAGGGTCTGCTGCGCCTTCGCCGCCCGCGCCGCCGCGGCGGCCGCTTCGGCCTTGGCCTGCTGCAGCTTGTAGACGGCGCCGTTGTACGCCTCGTCCGCGATCCCGGACTGGACGCCGAGCTGCTCGAGCCGCGCGTTCGCGGCGGCCAACTGCTGCTCGATCGCGGCGACCCGGGCAGCCTTCGAGGCGGCGGCCTGCTTGGCCCGCTCTACCGCGGCCTTGGAGGGGATCACTGGCGGCTTCGGCTTGGCGGCGTCGGCCTGGACAGGATGCACGGCCATCGAGCCGGCCAAGCAGATCGCGAGCACCCCGGAGAGCAACGCCCTGCCGGTCTTCCCAGTGCTCCCGACCCGCCCGCCGGACCTGGCCCTCGAGGGGGTCCGCATCGGGATCGTTCCTTCCGCCGGTCACGAACCCCTTCCCCAGGGTTCGTGAACTTGTGGTCCTCGTGGACCACACACGTGACACTAGTTGCCTGTAGCCCCATTGGGAACACCTTTCACACAAGTAACTTTGTTGCACCCGTGTGTCGACTTGACAAACTACAAGCTTGTAATTCTCGCGGCATGCAAACGGCGCCCGTCCGGAGACCGGACGAGCGCCGTGTGACGAGCTGTCAGCGCAGGGTGAAACTACTAGCGCAGAGTGAACGCCGCCACTACTGGGAGATGATCGGACGCCGGCGTGACCGGGACCGTGGCCGACGTCGGCCGCAGGCCCGGGCTGTGCAGCTGGAAGTCGATCCGCTTGGTCGGATTGCCCGCCTCGATGGTGTTGCCCGGACCGGCACCGACCTCGGTCCACGTGTCGTTCAGGACCGCGGTCAGGGTCTTGATCTCCGGAGCGGTCGCTTCCGCGTTCAGGTCGCCGACGAGCAGCGTCGACACCTTCGACGTACCCAGGAGTTCGACCACCTTCTGCGCCTGCTCGAGCCGCTCGGCGTTGTTGTTGCTGGTCAGGTGCGTGTTCGCGAACCGCAGATCGGCGCCGCGGACCTTGATCGACGCGACCGCGAGTCCACGCTGCTCACCGGTCGGGTACTTCGGCAGCAGGGTGTTGGCGAAGTCCTTGATCGGGTACTTCGACAGGATCGCCGTACCGTACTGGCGGCGCGGCTCCCCCGGGTTCACCGGCGGGAGGTCGAGGTTGGCGGCGTACGCGTAGTGCATCTTGAGGCGCTGGGCGAACCAGGCCGGCTGGTCGATCCAGTTGCTCCGCACGTGCCAGTGCCGGTCGACCTCCTGCAGCCCGATCACGTCCGCACCGGACGTCTCGATCAGTACGGCGATCCGCTCGAGGTCGAGCGCCCCGTCGATCCCGGCGCCGTGGTGGATGTTGTAGGTCATCACGGTCAGCGGCCGGGCCGGACGCCCGCCCTCGGGCTGAGCCGCGGCAACGTTCGGCACCACCATCAGCAACCCCACGAGAACGGTTAGCAATTTACGCATGCACCCATCTTTCCGGAAAACCGGCGACACCCGCACAACGAGCGAGTGTCGCCGGTCTGAAGATCAGTGCACGAGCCGAGCGACCGCGCCCTTCGCACCCGAGGCCCAGCAGCCCGCCTGGACACCGTGACCGGCGCATTCGACGCTGTCGAAACTACCGTCGTAGAACTGCTTCCAGCTCCGCCCGCCGTCGAAGCTCACGTCACTGCCTGACGGACCGACCGCGACCACGGTCGACGGCGACCACGGCACGAAGTGTGAACCACTGCGGTACCCCTTTGGCGCCTTGTCGGCCGGGACCAGCTTCCACGTCCGGCCGCCGTCGTACGTCACCGACGCGGCCTTCACGGCCTCGGTCGGCTTGAGGAAGTCGCCGCCGACGGCGACCCCGAACCGCGAACCGCGGAACGCGAGGCTGAAGATGCCGGCCGCCTCACCGCTGGCCATCGGCGAGTCCGCCACGGTCCAGTGCTTGCCACCGTCAACGGTCCGGAACACCCGCGGCCGATCGGCACCGCCCGACGCGAACCACGCGGTCCGGCCCGGTCCCGCGACCAGGCAGGTCCCGCTCGCCGCGAACGCGAACTCACCCGTCAGCGCGGCCGGCATCCCGGCGTTCGACTGCACCTTCCACGACTTACCACCGTCCGATGTCGCCGCGATCCGGAACTTGCCATCGACAGGGTCGCTCAAGGCCAGCCCATGCTTGTTGTCATTGAAGGCGAAGCAGTCGTAGAACGCGTTCGCGTCGGTGTTCCGGAACGTCTCGGTCCATGATTTGCCACCGTCCACGGTCCGGTAGATCCGCGAATCCTCGCCGTTGCCGATCGACAGCACCAATGCCCGCTTCGCGTCGAACGCCTCGACGTCGCGGAACTGCAGCGCGCCGGCACCGGGCGGGCTGACGTTCTGCCAGTGCTTCCCGCCGTCGACGGTCCGCAGCACAATCCCTTCGGTGCCACCCACCCAGGCGACGTCCTTGCTGACCGCCGCCAGCCCGCGGAACTGCGCCGTACTCCCGGTCGGCGTCACGTTCCACTGGTACGACGGCCTGCCGCTCGCCTGGGCGGGGACGAGCTGAGACATCAACAGCAAACCTCCTGCCGCCATCGCGGCCACACGCAGGATTCTCATGCGCGTGAACCTAGTCGATGGTCAGGCAATCGTCAGCTTGAAAGACTGCGCCGTGCCTCCGTTGCAGGTGAGTTGGACGAGTTGGGTGCTATCGGCGGTGGAGCCACCGGGGACGGTCAGGCATTTGGTACTGAGGCGGCTGACCAGGTGGAAGTAGCCGCTGCCTTCGGAGACCGCCTGCCATTGCTGGTTGTTGCCGTTGCTGTAGGTCCACAGTTGGAGGCCGGCGTCGTCGGCGGCCGACACCCCGGTCACGTCGATGACCTTGCTCGCGTCGTTGCGGTTGTTCACCCGGGTGAAACCGCCGGACGTCGACTGGAACTGGTACTGCTGTGCCTGCGTGGAGTTGCAGCTGTACTGCTGGATCACGGTGCCGTTGGCGGTCGCGGCGGCGCGCGCGTCGACGCACTTGCCGTTGCCCTTGTTCGCGAGGGTGTACCAGGCGCTCGGCGACGGCTGGTCCACCGGCGGCGTCGTACCGGCGCCACCCAGCCACTTGAGCGCGTCCATCATGAACTGGTTCTGCGCCGGGCTATCGAAGGTGGACGATAGCCGGGTGTTGGTCTCGTAGTTCATCGCGTTGTGGCCGAAGTTCGCGTAGATCATCTTGTAGTTCTTGTTGGTCCAGATGATCGGGTAGTAGCCGCTGTACCAGGTCTGGGCCGGGTCGGTGCCGACCGGGAAGCTGGACGGGTCGATCGAGGCCAGGATCTGGATGTCGGGGTTGGTCCGCAGGTCGTTCTGCCAGCTGTACCACTCGCTCACCGACGACCGGAACGTCGCCGGTGTGTTCACCAGCGCCGGGTGCGAACGGTTCTCCGCCTTCAGCGTGACCGCGGTCGGTCCCCACGTGTTCGACTGGAACCGGCCGGTCCCGAGCAGCGTGTTGTTGAACCACGGCCAGCCGCCACTCGCGTCGTTGTACGCCGCGACGTGGAAGCCGAAGAACGCGCCACCGTTGTTCATGTACCGCTGGAACCCGGTGCGCTGCGCGTCGGTGTGCGGCGAGTCGTCGAGGAACATCACCACCTGGTACTGCGACGCCGTCAGGTTGTTGAGCTGGTCCCAGTTGCTCGTCGCCGTGTAGGTGAAGCCGTTCTGGGCTCCGAACTGCGGGAACCGCTGATTGGCTTCCTTCTCGAAGTCGATGTGCGCGGCGTCCCAGGTACCGCTGTAGAACGCGAGCACGTTGAAGTTCGCTTGAGCTCGAGCGGGTTGGGCATACGCCGTACTGCCGGAGACCAGGCAGAGCAGCAACGCGAACAGGACAGGCAACACCTTCCGAGCGGGCATGGGCGGATCCCCTCAGTCACGGAGCAGTTACGCAATGAGATTTCAGAACTTAAATTAACTCATGGCGTAAGTGGGGTAAAGGCTTCGGCGGTCCCGGAACCTGCCGGGACTTCGCGAGACCTTGCCGACGCCACGCGCCGCTGTCACCCTGAGCCACCGACCTTCGAAGGAGCCGCCGGTGAACGACTCCGTGCTCACCTCGGTACTGCTGCCGATCGCCCTCGCGACCATCATGCTCGGCCTCGGCCTGACCCTGACCCTCGCTCGCCCGACGGCTCAGAGGGCGGGATCGAGCGCCTGACTTCCGAGCACCGTCAGCAACCGCAGTTTGTCCGCGCTTTCACTGCCCGGCTCTGCGGTGAAGACCACCAAGGTCTGCTGCTGGTCCCGGTTGTCGATCACCTCGCAGTACAGCTCGAGCTCGCCGACCACGGGATGGTTGAACCGCTTGGTCCGGCTGTGCACGACGCCGACCACGTGCACGTCCCAGAGTTCGGCGAACTCCGGGCTGAGCTTCTGCACTGCGTGGACCAGCGAGGCGGCGTACGACTTCGGCCCGTCGGCCGTGAAGACCGTCCGCAGCATCGAGACCAGCATCCGGCTGTGGGTGGACAGCTCGGGCTCGCGGTAGAGAGACCGTGACTCGGGATGCACGAACCAGCGGTAGACCTCGCTGCGCTCCATACCCTCGAAGTTCGTCAGCTCCCCCGCGAACGCGACGTGCGCCGGCGTCTGCGCGAGCGTCTCACCGCACCGGTTGAGCAGCAGCGCGGGCGTGTCCTGCAGCCGGTCGAGGATCCGCAGCATCCCCGGGTCGACGTGACACGCCCGGGTCGTGCGCGGCGGCGTACCGTGCCCGGCGACCACGAACAGGTGGTCGCGCTCCTCCATCGTCAGCCGCAGCGCGCGGGCGATCGCTCCCAGCATCTCGACCGACGGCTGCGGGCCTCGGCCGCCTTCGAGCCGGCTGTAGTAGTCGGCCGACATCGACGCCAGCGCGGCGACCTCCTCGCGCCGGAGTCCCGGGGTACGGCGGCGCCGGCCGCGGGGCATCCCGACGTCCTCGGGTTGCAGGGCCTCGCGGCGTTTGCGGAGGAAATCGGACAGGTCGGCGTACTCCATGTCTCCAGTGTCGCCAACCGGCGCTAGTTATCCACTGCTTGCCGAGCAGAGGCTGAGCCGGGCCTGGTTGCCATCGGCATCCGATCACAGTCTGGAGGCATGAAACCGACTGGCAACACGATCTTCCTGACCGGCGGTACGTCGGGTATCGGCCTCGGCCTGGCCCGCAAGTTCCGCGACCTCGGCAACACCGTGATCATCAGCGGCCGCCGCAAGGACCTGCTCGACCGGATCGCCGCGGAGGACGGCATCGAGGGCATCACGCTCGACGTCGCCGACCCGGCCTCGATCGCGGCCGCCTTCGAGCGGGTGACCAGCACCCATGAGGTCAACGTGCTGATCACGATGGCCGGCATCATGCAGATCGAGGACCTGCGCGATCCCGGTCACCTCGCGACCGCCGAGCAGACGATCGACATCAACCTGCTCGGCACGATCCGCACGATCACCGCGTTCACGCCGTACCTGCTGAAGCAGCGCGATCCGGCGATCCTGACCGTCTCGTCCGGTCTCGCCTCCGTGCCACTGTCGATCACACCGACCTACAGTGCCACCAAGGCCGCGATCCACAGCTACACCCAGAGCCTGCGGATCCAGCTCGCGGACAGCGGGGTCCAGGTGATCGAGGTGGTCCCGCCGGCCGTCCGGACCGCGCTGCTGGGCCAGGAGGACGACGAGCGGGCAATGCCCCTGGACGAGTACCTGTCCGAGACGATGGAACTGCTGCAGAAGCAGCCCGAGGCCGACGAGATCCTCGTCGACCGCGTCCGCTTCCTCCGCGACGCCGAACGCGAGAACCGGTACGACGCTGTGGTCGCAGCCCTCAACTCAGTCGGCTAGCGCCTGCTCGATCCGCTCCACCTTCGCGGTGAGCTGGCCGGTGTAGCCGGGGCGGATGTCCGCCTTGAGGACCAGGCTGACGCGAGGCGAGACGGCGGCGACCGCGTCGACGGCCTGCTTGACCACGGCCATCACCTCGTCCCACTCGCCCTCGAGGTTGGTGAACATCGCGTTGGTCTCGTTCGGTAGACCGGAGGCGCGGACCACGCGGATGGCTTCGGCCACCGCCTGGCTCACGCCTCCGGTCTCGTCACCCCCGGAGGGGCTGATGCTGAATGCAACGATCATGCGTCCAGGATGTCAGGCTCCTCCTGGGCTCGGCGCTCGGCGCCCGAGGTGGTGAGGAGGGGCTTCTCCTTGATGAAGAGGACCGCGACGAGGGCGAGCACCGCGAACGGCACCGACATCATGAACAGGTCCGCGGTCGCCGCGCCGTACGCGTTCTCGACGACGGCTCGGGCCTGCTCCGGTAGTTCGGCGATGTTCGGCACCGCGCCGCTGCCGCCGGACGAGGCACCGCCCGGGTTCAGCGTCTCGGTGACCTTGTTCGCCAGGATCGCACCGAGCACACTCACGCCGATGGTGCCGCCCATGCTGCGGAAGAAGCTCACCGCCGAGGTCGCCGCACCCAGCTCGCGCGCCGGTACGTCGTTCTGCGCGGCGAGCACCAGGTTCTGCATCACCAGGCCGATGCCGACCCCGAGGACGATCATGAAGGCCCACAGCAGGTACTTCGAGGTGTGCGCGTCGATCGTGCCGAACAACGCCAGCCCGATCGGCAGCAGCACGCTGCCGACGACCAGGTAGACCTTCCACTTGCCGTACTTCGTGATCAGCCCACCGGCGATCGTGGACGCGACCATCATGGCCAGGATCATCGGCAGGCTCATCAGCCCGGCCTTGGTCGGGGTGTAGCCCTGCGCGATCTGGAAGTACTGCGCGAGGAACACCGAGCCACCGAACATCGCCACGCCGACCAGCGCGCTGGCGACGATGGCCAGCGTCACCGTCCGGTTGCGGAACAGGTCCATCGGGATGATCGGCTCGGGATGCCCGCGCTCGACCAGCACCGCGGCCACCAGCGCCACGAGCGCCACCGCGACCAGCAGGAAGCTCCAGCCGGACACCCACTCGAACTTGTTCCCGGCGAACGACGACCAGACCAGCAGCGTGCTCACCCCGGCAGTGATCAGGAACGCGCCCCACCAGTCGATTTTCACCTCCCGGCGAACGGTCGGCAGCTTCAGCGTGCGCTGCAGCAGCACGATCGCCGCGAGTACGAACGGCACGCCGACCAGGAAGCAGGCCCGCCAGCCGAGCGGCGAGTCGACCAGGAAACCGCCGAGCAACGGTCCGCCGACGGTCGCCGAGGCGAAGATCGCGCCGAAGATCCCGGAGTACCGGCCGAGCTCGCGCGGCGGGATGATCGCCGCCATCACGATCTGCACCAGTGCGGTCAGACCGCCGGCGCCGAGGCCCTGCAGGACCCGGCTGCCCAGCAGTACCTCGATGTTCGGAGCGAATCCGGCGACGAGCGAGCCGATCACGAAGAAACCCAGCGACAGCTGGACCAGCAGCTTGTTGTTGTAGAGGTCGGCGAGCTTGCCCCACAACGGCACCGTGGCCGTCATCGTGAGCAACTCGAGGGTGACGACCCAGGTGTAGGAGGACTGGCTCGCCCCCAGGTCGTGAATGATCCGCGGCAACGCGGTCGACACCACGGTGCCGGCCAGGATCGCCACGAACATCCCCATCATCAGGCCGGAGATGGCCTGGATGGTCTGGCGTGGTGTCAAGGCGACCGCGGGACCGGCCCCCTCGGCCGTACTGTCCGGTGACGAGGTCGTCGTCATGAATGACCTTTCTGGTTGCTCTGGTTCGGCCCGAAGGCGGGATCGATGCCTTGGGCAAGTAGTTGGAAGCCTTCGTCGACCAGCTCGCGGACCGGCCGGCCGGGGGCGTTCTTGTGCAGTTCCATCGCCACCCGGCAGGCGGCGCCGGCGGTGCTGACGATCAGCGCCGGCCGAACGGCGGACTCCGGCTCGCCCATCCGGGCGGCGAGGGCGGCGGTGAGCTGCCGTTCGTCGTCGAAGCTCGCCATCATCAGCTGGTACAGCAGGTTCGGGGACCCCATGATCAGCTCACCGCGTCGTGACAACTCGCCCTCGTTCTCGAGGTCGCGCAGTACGTCGTGCACGATGAACCACATCGTGGTCAGCGGCGACTCCTCGGGCGGGGCCGTCCGCATCCGCTCCAGGGCACGCTCGAGGTGCTCGGGGTTGCGCCCGAGGATCGCGTGCTCCTTGTGCGGGAAGTAGTTGAAGAAGGTCCGCACCGAGACGTCCGCCGCCTCGGCGATCTCCTCGACCGTGACGTGGTCCGGCCCCTTCTCCAGCGCCAGCCGCAACGCGGCCTCGGCCAGCGCCGCCCGCGTCTCCCGCTTCTTCCGCTCCCGCAACCCACCCTCTGCCTGCATCACCCACCCAGGCTAAGAACAAACTTGCACTCACTGCAAACTATTAACCCTGAAATTTTGCACAACTGCACGTTCGGGCATCGTCAGCTCGGGCGGCGGACGAACTGGGGGAGGCGGAGGATGTTGTGGGGGTAGGGCAGGGGGCCGTCGCCCGCCTCGGTCAGGCGGTGCATCTGGTCGTCGGTGAGGGACCAGCCGGTTGCGCCCAGGTTGTCGGTCAGGTGGTCCGGGGTTCGGGCGCCGATGATGGGGGCGGTCAGGCCTGGGCGCTGCATCACCCAGCGGAGGGCGACCTGGGCGGGGGTTCGGTCGACCTCGGTCGCGACCGCGCGGAGGGCATCGAGTACGCGCCAGGTGCGGTCGGTGTTGTGAGCGTCCCAGTCCGCCTGGTTGGAGCGGGAGCCGGGCGGCGGACCGCCCGCGTCCTTGGTGTACTTGCCGGACAGCCAGCCGCCGGCCAGTGGGCTCCAGGCGATCACGCCGGCACCCTCGTTCTCGCAGACCGGAATCAGGTCGAGCTCGGCGTCGCGGTCGAGCAGGTTGTAGAGCGGCTGCAGGCAGACGTACGGCTCCAGGTTGTGATGGCGGGACAGGTCGATCGCCTTCTGCAGCTGCCAGCCGGTCAGGTTGCTGGCGCCGATGAACCGGACCTTCCCGCTGGTCACCAGGTTGTCGAGCGTGGTCAGCGTCTCTTCCAGCGGAGTCGCGTCGTCGAAGACGTGGATCTGGTACAGGTCGATGAAGTCGGTCTGCAGCCGGCGCAGGCTCGCCTCCACCCCCGCCATGATGTGCTTACGTCCGGCCCCACGGACCGGCAGTCCCGGCCCGGCCTCGCCGTACACCTTGGTCGCGATCACCAGGTCGTCACGGTTCCTGGTCTTCAGCCAGCTGCCGATGATCGCCTCCGAACGACCAGCGGCGTACGTATCCGCGGTGTCGATCATCGTGCCGCCGGCGGCGACGAACTCGTCCAGGATCCGGTGGCCGGTCGACTGGTCGGTCTCAGTGCCGAACGTCATCGTGCCAAGACACAATTCACTGACTTCCAGCCCGGTCCGACCGAGAAAGCGCTTGTCCATCCCGTCAACGTACCCGCGCCAACAGGACCCCGTCCTCCGATAAACGAGGCGTGCAGGCCCGCTAGGCTCTTCGGATCCTCGGGATCCACGCGGGCACGGTTCGGCGGTACTCCTCGTACTGCCGGCCGTACCGCTCCAGCAACACCGGCTCCTCATACCAACGCACGAACGACGCCATGACGGCCCACGCGAGTACGCCGTACGCGAGCACCCACGGGTCGAGAAAGACCAGCGCCTGCCCGAAGATCGCGGTCACCACCCCCACATACATGGGGTTGCGGACGAAGCGATAGTCACCACCGACCACCAACTCCTCCGTCGGCGCCACCGGCGCCGGCGTCCCCCGCCCTTCCCGAACGAATCGCACAAAAGCCCGCAGCACCACGAACGCACCGGCCGCGACCACCACGAACCCCGGCCAGAACCGCGGCGCCGCCCATCCACTCACCCACCACGGCACCACACCACCGACCATGCACGGTGCGGCGAAGAAGAACACCGTACTGCCCAGCACTGCCTTAAGCACGGTCGATTCTCACGATCACACGCTCGGACAGTTCGCAGAAGGTCTGGAGCTCGTCCGGACTCAGGTCGGCGAACCAGTCGGCCACCGCGGCGATGTCCCCGGCGTCACGCTCTCGCCAATAGGCCGCACTGTGGTTCGTTGCTGAGAGCAACTTGCGTCGGCCGTCCGCCGGATCGGGCTCGACCTGCAGCAACTCCTTGCGCTGCAAGGCCGCGACGATCTGCGCGACGTTCTGATGCGTGCTTCCCAGCGCGGCGGCCGCCTCGGCCAGCGACGGCTTCCCCATCGCCTTGACGACGGTGATCAAGGCGGCCTGCTGGGTGGTCAGCCCGTCCGCCCGCAGCCGCTCGTCCATCTCGTTGCGTAGCTTCTGGGCAAGCATCAGCGCCGTCCGGAAGGCCCGGACCGGCGGCGCCAACTCCGAATCCGCTCCGAGCCCGAACAGCTTCTCGCTCTTGTTCCACGACGACATAGGCAATATATTACCTATCATCGCCGAAGGGGGCAATCGTGATCTGTCTGCTGCCACACTGCGCCTACCTGTCCGAGACGTCCCGGATGCTCGAGCTCCACCGCGCCCTCACCGAGCTCGGCGTCGCAGTGCGCGTCGCCACTCACGGCGGTCCCCACGAACGCTTACTCGCCGAGGCTGGCGTCGAGTACGACGTACTCGGTCCCGGACTGTCCCCCACTCGCGCTGCCGCCTTCGTCGGTTCGGCCGTCGGCCTCGGCGATCCCCGGCAGAGCATGTACGACGACGCCGAGATCCGGACGTACGTCGCGGCCGAGGCGGAGTACTTCCGCACCCACAAGATCACGGTCGCGGTCACCGGATTCACGCTGACCACGTTGCTGTCGTCGCGACTGACCGGCGTACGCGTGATCACCGAACATGCCGGGAGCTTCGTGCCGCCGGTCTTCGAGCGTCGACTCCTTCCGGCGCCGACCCGGCCGGTGGATCCGCGTTTGAAGCACGCGCCGGCCTGGCTGGCCCGGTTCCTCGTCAACCGGTCCCCCAACCGCATCACGGCGTACTGCGGTGGCTTCAACCGGGTGGCCGCCGAGCTCGGCGTGGAAGGGATCCCGAGCCTGGCCTCTCTCCTACTCGGCGACCTCTCGCTGGTCCCGGAGGTTCCGGAGGTGCTCGGGATCTCCGCCGCCGAGCTGGCCGCCTGGACCCCGGGCAAGGGGTATCGAGCAGGTGCGCAGCTCAGGGCGGTCGGGCCGCTGTTCGCGCAACTGGATCTCCCGATGCCGGCCGACGTACAGAAGTTCCTCGACCGGCCCGGTCCGACGATCTACCTCGCCATGACGTCGACCCCAGCCGCCCAGGTCCGTACGGCGATCGCCGAGCTGAGCCGTCTCGACGTACGGATCCTGGTCGCCGGCACCATCCACGACCTCGGCGACCTGGCCACGGACCAGGTCCTGATCAAGGGCGTGCTGCCGAGCCACCTCGTCATGCCGCAGGTCGAGCTCGCCGTCACCACCGGCGGCCAGGGCAGCGTCCAAACCGCGATGGCCAGCGGTACGCCGCTCCTCGGCATCCCCCTGCACATCGAACAAGACCTCAACGTCGCCCTCGTCGAACGCCTCAACGCCGCCCGCCGAGCCCGCCCCACCACCCTGGCCGCCCAAGCCGCCCGAATGCTCGACGACCAATCCCACCGCGAGGCCGCCGAGCGGATCCAGAAGCTTTACGCCACCGCCGACGGACCGGCCGAAGCCGCTGCGGTCATCGCCCACCCAGCTCTGAGTGACCTGGTTCACCGTTCAACCGGTGGAGATACATAGGTTTCCTATGTATATTCGTGGGTGTGATTGCTACGGAGCTGACTCGGCTCGGCGAGGATGTCGTGGTCGCGTCGTCGCGGTTGACGCGGATGGCGACCAGGGATGTGAACACGCTGCCGCACGCCGCGATGCGGGTGCTCGGGCGGCTGGATGAGCTGGGTCAGGCCAGGATCAGTGAGCTGGCCAAGGCCGACCGGTGTTCCCAGCCGACCATGTCCACCCTGGTGCAACGCCTGGAAGAGCAGGGCTGGGTGCACCGTGCGGCCGACCCGGCCGACTCCCGCGCCAGCCTGATCAGCCTCACGCACGCCGGCTTGGCCGAGCTGCGGAGCGCCCGGCAGCAGGCCGGCGTCGCCCTGGCAGCCCGCCTGAGCCAGCTCCCCGCGACGGACCTCACCACGCTCGAGGCCGCGGTCGCCGTCATCCACAAACTCCTCACCCTCGAACCGTTGGAGGACACGCCCCGGTGAGCAACTCGTCGTTTCTGAAGCAGCCCAAGTCCGTCTGGGCGGTCGCGTTCGCCTGCGTGATCGCATTCATGGGCATCGGCCTGGTGGACCCGATCCTCAAGCCGATCGCCGAGCAGTTGCACGCGAGCCCGTCCCAGGTCTCGCTGCTGTTCACCAGCTACATGGCAGTCATCGGTGTGGCGATGCTGATCACCGGCGCGGTCTCCAGCCGGATCGGCGCGAAGCGCACCCTGCTCATCGGCCTGGCCATCATCGTCGTGTTCAGCGCATTGGCCGGCCTGTCCAACTCGATCGGCATGATCGTCGCCTTCCGGGCCGGCTGGGGTCTCGGCAACGCGCTCTTCATCGCCACCGCCCTGGCCACCATCGTCAACTCCGCCAGCGGCTCGGTCGCCCAGGCGATCATCCTGTACGAGGCCGCCCTCGGTGTCGGCATCGCGGCCGGCCCGCTGGTCGGCGGTGAGCTCGGCACGATCTCGTGGCGCGGTCCGTTCTTCGGCGTCGCCGTACTGATGACGATCGCGCTGGCCGCGACGGCATTTCTGCTCCCCGCATCGCCGGTGGAAGGACGTCGTACGTCGATCATCGAGCCACTGAAGGCGTTGCGGCACCGGTCCTTGGCGACCGTCGCGGTCACCGCGCTGCTGTACAACTTCGGCTTCTTCACGCTGCTCGCCTTCACGCCGTTCCCGCTGGCGATGTCGGCGCGCCAGATCGGCCTGATCTTCTTCGGCTGGGGCATCGGACTGGCGGTCACCTCGGTATTCGTCGCGCCGCGGCTGCAGCGCCTGTTCGGCACGCTGCCGGTGGTCATGACGTCGCTGCTGCTGTTCGGTGCTGACCTCGCGGTGATGGGGATCTACGCACACCACAAGGGAGTGCTCGCGGTCGGCGTGATCGTGGCCGGCCTCTTCCTCGGCATCAACAACACGCTGATCACCGAGGCCGTCATGGGCGCCGCCCCGGTCGAGCGCGGTACGGCGTCGGCGGCGTACTCCTTCGTCCGGTTCTCCGGCGGAGCGGTCGCGCCGTGGCTGGCCGGCAAGCTCGGCGAAGAGGTCAACATCCAGCTCCCGTTCTACGTCGGCGCCTTCGCGGTGCTCCTCGCGGTAGGCGTCCTGGCCACCGGCTGGAAGCCCCTCGCCCACCTCCGCATCCCCGCCAACCACTCCAACGTCGAAGCCGAAGCCCTCACCGCCGCCGACGCCTAGCCCCCTTTGGGCACCCACCAACCACCGTCGGCGGGGCGAAATGGTTGGTGGGTGCACAAAGAGGCGACAGTGGGTCACATGACGACTTGGCCCATTCTGCGTACGTACACCGACCGTCAGCTCCGCCGGATCGCGCTGCCGCTCGGCGGTATCGGGACCGGAACGGTCAGCCTCGGCGGCCGCGGCAACCTCCGCGACTGGGAGATCGTGAACCGTCCGGCCAAGGGCTTCCAGCCCGGTACGGCGTTCTTCGCGATCCGCGCCGAGTCCCCTGACGGCACCGTGACCACTCGTGCCGTCGAGGGCCCACTGGACCTCAGTGAGTACGAAGGCGCCCACGGCAGCCGCGCCCAGAACCACGGCCTCCCGCGTTTCCGCGAGGCCACCTTCGGTACGGCGTACCCGTTCGGGCGGCTCGAGCTCCGCGATGACGACGTACCGGTCGACGTCGATCTGGAAGCGTTCAACCCGCTCGTCCCGGCCGACGTCGGGGCCAGCTCGTGGCCGGTCGCGGTACTGCGCTTGGTGGTGACGAACCGGGGCACCGAGCCGTTGACCGTGGCGCTGGCCGGATCGCTGGAGAACTTCATCGGCCGGGACGGCACCACGGATGTTGCTGCAGGCAACTACAACACCACGGCCACCGGCGAGGCGGGGCGGCTGGATGGCTCGGACGTCCGCGCGGATGGTGTGCTGCTGCGCAGTCGCGGCGTCGATCCCAGCGCCGAGCAGTTCGGCTCGATGGCGCTGGCGGTGCTGGACGGGCAAGACGTGAGTCGTCGGACCGGCTGGGCGGACCGGACCTGGGGTGACAGCCTGCTCGACTTCTGGGACGACTTCAGCGCCGACGGCCGGCTCGATGAACGCACCAGCGAATCCGCGACCCCGATCGCCTCGGTCGCCGACCGCCGTACGATCGCCGCCGGCGCGACGGAACGCTTCACATTCCTGCTCGCGTGGCATTTCCCGAATCGGCGCGCCTGGGAGAAATCCGACATCGTCGGCAATTACTACACAACGTTGGTGGACGATGCCTGGACTTCGTTGTGCCGCTTCGCGCAACAACTCGACGATTTGGAACGGCGTACCGTCGCATTCGTCACGGATTTCCTCGGCAGCGATCTCCCTTCGCAGGTGAAACAAGCCGCGCTGTTCAATCTCAGCACGCTGCGGACGCAGACCGTTTTCCGTACGCCGGACGGCCGATTCTTCGGCTGGGAAGGATGTTCCGATCATGAAGGCAGTTGCTTCGGCAACTGCACCCACGTGTGGAACTACGAGCAGGCGACGCCGTTCCTGTTCGGCCAGATCGCTCGTTCACTGCGCGAAGTCGAGTTCGGCCACGCGACGGACGAGCAGGGCCTGATGAGCTTCCGGGTCGGACTGCCCTTGAAGACGAGCGCACGGGACTGGCGGGTCGCCGCGGCCGACGGCCAACTCGGGAGCTTGGTCAAGCTCTATCGTGACTGGCGACTCAGCGGTGACGACGACCTGCTGCGTTCGCTGTGGCCCGCGGCCCGGCGGGCGCTCGAGTTCTGCTGGATCCCCGGCGGGTGGGACGCCGACCGCGACGGCGTGATGGAGGGCTGCCAGCACAACACGATGGACGTCGAGTACTACGGCCCCAACGCGCAGATGCAGTCCTGGTACCTGGCCGCTCTCCGCGCATCCGAGGAGATGGCCAAGCACCTCGGCGTCGACGACCTCGCCGCGGAATGCCGGAAGCTCTTCGACAACGGGCGAGCGTGGATGGATGAGCATCTGTTCAACGGCGAGTACTACCGGCACGAGATTCGTCCGCCGGCGTCCGCCGACGACGTCGCGCCGGGCCTGCGCGAAACGATGGGCGCGGCCGATCCGACCAACCCCGTGCTGCAACTGGGCGACGGTTGTCTCGTCGATCAGCTCGTGGGGCAACACCTCGCCCGCCTGACGCAGCTCGGCACACTGCACAATCCGGACCACGTTGTGACGACGTTGCGCAGCATCCTCAAGCACAACGGGCTTTCCGGGTTCGACGGGCATTTCAACCACATGCGGAGTTACGTGCTGGGCGACGAGTCCGCCGTACTGATGTGCAGCTACCCGCGCGGCAATCGGCCCGAGCGGCCGTTCCCGTACTTCACCGAGGTGATGACCGGATTCGAGCACATCCTCGCGGTCGGCCTGATCTCGGAAGGGCTGGTCGACGAGGGGCTGAAGGTGATCGCCGACATCCGGGCGCGGTACGACGGCGAGCGGCGGAACCCGTTCGACGAGGCGGAGTGCGGTCACCACTACGCGCGGGCGATGGCGAGCTGGGGTGCGGTCGTCGCGCTGACCGGCTTCGACTACGACGGCCGGTCCGGAGTGATGCGCTTCGCACCGCGGATCGCCGGCGTACGGCACGTCTTCTGGTCGACCGGCAACGCCTTCGGCACCTTCGACACCGTCGAGCGAACCCTCCAGGTCACCGAAGGCGACGTGTTCCTCACGGCGGTCGAGCTCTTCGGCGAGAAGATCTGACCATACCAAACGGTATGGTATGGTCCTGCATATGGTGACGCGGACCGAATGGCTGGACGCAGGTCTCGAGCTGCTGGCGGACGAAGGTGCGCCGGCGGTGACGATCGAGCGACTGACCGGGAAGCTCGGCGTCACCAAAGGCTCGTACTACCACCACTTCAAGGGCGCCGCCGGCTTCCGGACCGCACTCCTGGAGTACTTCGAAGCGCAGTTCACCACGCGGCTCATCGACATCGTCGAGCGCGATGCCGAGCCCTCGGCGAAGTTGCGGCACCTGCTGCGACTCGTGCTGTCCGACCCCGACAGCGCCAGGCTGGAGATCGCCGTACGGGCGTGGGCCCTGCAGGATCCCGAAGTACGAGCTGCGCAAGAGCGGGTGGACCGCGCGCGAACGGCGTACCTGACGGAGCTGTGTCGCGGGCTGAAGGCGGACGTAGATCCGGACCGGTTCGCGCAACTGCTGTACCTGATCCTGATCGGCGCCGAGCAGGTGCTGCCGCCCGTCACCAAGACCGACCTGCGCGACATCTACGCGATGACCCTGCGTCTCGCGTCCATCGACTAGAGGAGTCGCCATGCCGACCCGCACCGACCTGCCTGAGCTCGACGACCTGCTGCCCACCGTCGACGTGGTCGACGTGAAGACCGCTCGCGGTCCGGTGTCCTTGCGCGAGTTCACCGCCGGCGCTCTCGGTCATGCACCGCTGTGGGTGAAGGCGCTGTTCGGGGTTCGGATGGTGGTGGCCCTGGTGCTCCGGCTGGAGACCACTGGGGTCCCCGACTCGTTTCGACTGCGGCCGGAGACGGTGAGTTTCACGCCAGGCGATCGCGCGTCGTTCTTCACCGTCGTACGCGGAGAGGAGGATCACTACTTGTTGCTGAAGATCTCGGACAACCACCTGATCGGCTGGCTGGCGATCATCACCGACAACGAACAGCCGGCCTCGTTCAAGGTTGTGACGTTGGTGAAGTATCTGCGACCGGCCGGACGCGTCTACTACAACCTGATCCGGCCGTTCCACCACCTGGTGCTGCGCAGCATGTGCCGGGCCGGCGAAAAGTCAGTCGCGGGCCGCTGACAACGGGTGCGGCCGCGTTGCCTGATGAGCGGTCAAGGCCGCGGCCGCACCGACCACCGCCAGCGCCGTGCCGAAGATCAGGCCGAGCAACCGCCACGGAATCGCCAACGCCGCCAGGCCGTACGGACCGGCCGCGATGCCGGCCAACGCCGCGCCCGCAACGACCGATCCGAGCAGTACGCCGACAACGACGACGGTGGCGGACTCGACAAGCGCAACCGCGACGACCTGCCCGCGAGTCAGCCCGGCCATCCGGGCCAGCGCGAACTCCCGACGCCGGTCGGCCGTGGACATCACCACCGCGTTGACCACGGCAACGGCCGCGAAGATCCCGGCCAGCCCCATCAACGCGGCGAACAACCCCGCGTTGCTCCGCTGCTGAGCCGCACCACGGCCTTCCGCCCACTCCCCGACCGTCTGCACCCTTCCACCCACCTCAGCCGCGACCTGGCCCGACGCACTGCCCGACGCAACCTTCACCAGCGTCTCCGTCCGGCCCCCCGCGGGCAACAGGCCTCTGGGAATGAAGAAGTTCTCGCTGACATCCAGCGTCTCCGGCATGATCGCCACGACCTTGACCGGCATCGTTCTGTTGCCAAGGGCAATCTTTAGGGTCGACCCGAGCTTGTAGCCCTCCGCAGCCATGCCTGGACCGATGACGATCGCTCGGCCGGTCAGCCGATCCAGCGATCCCTTCCGCGGCCGCAGCTTGTGCGTCTGCTGGTACGCCTGGGGATCGATCCCGATCGCCTCCGAGTACACCGTGTTCTTGCCGCGCCGGATGGTGATGGGTACAGCGGTCTGCACCGACGCGATCGCGACTCCCGATCGCTTGGCTACCGCGTGGTCGACGACGAGATCGGCGGTGATCAACCGCTCCTGCTCCACTCCGACCGCCTTCGCGAGCGACCCGAACGTCCCCCATAACCCGACCACGAGTCCCACCAGCACGATCAAGGGCGCCGCCGTTGCCGCACTTCGCCGTACGGCGTGCAGGACGCCGGCCCGCGCGAGATCGGCGATCAGGTTGCCACGAAGGGCGGCCGCGGGCAGCCGACCGGCCAGCGGTACGACGATCGGGCTGAGCTGACTGAGCGCGACCGAGCCACTGATCATCACGACGAGTCCGATCATCAACCCGGCGACCAGATCACGCGCGGCCTGCGCGGCGATCACCAGCACCACCGTGCAGAACGCGGCCGACAGTCCCCAGAACCATCGCCAGCCAGTCATCACTTTGTGCGCGGCGCGGCTGTCGACGAGGGCTTCGAGCGCACGGATCCGCGACGCTCGCCAGGCCGCCGCGAGTACGCCGGCCAACGCCGTACTCACGCCGATGATCATCGCTGCCCACAGAGCGCCCTGATCCCACGGCGCGTCGAACCATGACGGCAGCATCCCGAGCTTGGTGAGCAGCCAGGACTGCGCCCAGGTCCCGAGCAGTCCGAGCGGCACACCGACCGCACTCCCGATCAGACCGAGCAGTCCGGCCTCGGTGAGCAGCATCAGGCAGAGGTATCCGCGCTGTGCCCCGACCAGCCGCAGCAGTCCGAGCTCCCGGCGCCGCTGCGCCACCGTGAAGCCGAACGTCGTACTCACGATGAACACGGTGAGGAACACCGCGAGCATCACCGACATCCCGAGCAGTGTGGCGACCCCGACGTACCCTTCACGCACTCTGGCCCGGTCGTACGCCGACAGTCCGGCCGGCAGCACTGGTCGATCGGTGGCGGCTCGCATCTGCAGGCCCGACTGCACCAGGCCCACGCCCAGCGCGACAGCGACCACTGCGCCGGCGAACAACTGCCACCTCGTACGCACGGCACCCACAGACAACCTCAGCATCCTCCTACCCAACAGGCGGGACGATGCGGTCGCCCTGGCTCACGGACCCCAGCGTGGGTAGCTTCCGCGCTACCTCATGCGCGGGCCGACAGCAGCAGGTTGATGGTGCTGTGGTTGGCGAGACCACCCAGCGCGCCGAGAGCGCGGAAGGTCAGGGTCACGTCCACATCGGTGGGCGCCTCGAGCCGGACCCGGAAGGCCGCTTCCTGGCGATGCTCACCGGTCAGTTCGTGCGCCGGCAGGTCGAGCTGGAGCCCGCTGACCGGTTCGGCGTCGATCGCCAACGGCCCGGTGACGAAGCCGTCGTTGACGACCGTCACGGCGAGCGTGTGCCACTCACCCGGCTTCAGGGTGCCGATCGGCGCGCCGCTGCGGGCGACGTTCACCCGCGCCTCCGGGTTGATGGTCACCGCGAGCGGCGCGTCGGTCTCGACCGGCCCGCAACAGCCGATCGCGGGTGCTTGGTGAGTCATCAGTCGGCCTCGCATTCGTCTCGCCTTGCCAAGTAGCCGGCCTGCGCCTCGTCGTACGCCTGCCGGGCGGCGTCCCGCTCGGTCTCCCGGATGAACCCCGACTTCACCTTCCACAGTTGGTCGACGGAGTCGTGTAGCCACTGAGCGCTGCGCCGGGATGCCCGGATCGGCCGGCCGTCGATCTCGAGGAAGATCGGCTGGGTGTGCACGCTGCGCAGGATCCGCAGCGCGAGCCAGGACGAGCGCTCGACCGTCACGTCGAAGGCGACCTCCTGCTCGGTGCCATCGGCAACCACCTCCTGCGACGCCACCACGACACCGTTCAGCACGACCTCGACCACCACAGCACGGGACGTGCCGATCCGGGACCGCTCGAGATGCCAGCCCATCGGAGCGCTGTAGACGGGACGGCCCGCCGGCGGTGCAGGCGGCTCCTCGGGCAGCCACGCGGCGACGGTCGCGCTGACCCGCACCGCCCCAGGCGTATCCAGCGGGTGCTCACGGCTGACGTCGCCATCGACGGCCAGGTCGAACACATGACTGCGGCCGTCACCGAAGTACGACGCGCTCCCCCGCAGCCCGGTGATCCACGCCTCGATCGCCTGCGGACCCGCGGGCGGCTCGGCCAGTCGGACGTACGTACGCCCGACTCCCGGGCCCTCGTCGTACATGCACGGATAGTCGGTCTCACCGAGCATGAGGGTGCGGTAGCCGACGCTGAGCAGGTGGTACCAGATGTTCAGCTCGGCCGCGGGCGCGAGCTGGCCGCCGCACTGGAAGTCGGCGGCCCCGAGCGGTACGTCGACGATGATCTCGTTGGAGCCGATGCCCTGGAACGACGGCACGATGTAGTTGGGCAGTTCCTCGGTGCCGACGCCGAGACCGACTCCACAGTGCGCGTACCCGACCAGTGCGTTCTGCTCCTTGGCCCAGCGCAGGACCGGCAGGTTCCACGACGGCCAGTCCTCGATCAAGCTGGTTCCCGGGTAGTCCTGGTCGGTCAGCCCGAGCAGGATCAAGTGACCGGAATGGCTGGACGGGAACCCGGACACCTCGACGTCGTACCGCAACGCACTCTCGGCATCGCGGTCCGTCGGCTGCGGGCTCCAGGTCATGCCCTGTGCGGCTTGCATCGCCGGATATTCCAGGTCGGCCGACGGACTGATCGACTCACCGGTGAAGAACTGTTTCTGGTGGTAGTAGCACGGCGCCCAGGTGAGCACACTGCCGAGCCACAGGCCTTCCCCGCGGACGTGCCGGATCATCGTTTCCGGCGTGACGCCTTCGCTCGGGACGTTGTAGTGCGAGCAGCCGCCGGCGTGGATGTGCGGGTCGCCCGAGTAGTAGCCGTGACTCGCCGGATCGACCCAGCGGTCCAGGGTGATCGGAACCGTCTCGGTGCCCGCGTCGATGTCGGCCGTCTGTACTACCTGCCGATACTCGGGTCCGCGGATCGCCGAGACCTCATATCGCCCTTCGGGCAGCCGGATCACTTCGCCGGTCGCACGGTAGACGTGCTCATGGAAGAACATGTCCGGCGCCAGCCGCATCGCCTTGGACGGGTACGAACGTCCTTGCGCGTCCCGGACCGTGATCGCGGCCATGCAGCTGCGGCCGTCGGGTTCACGAATGTCCAGCTGGATCTCGCGCGCCGGTGCACAGTCGAAGTCGAACGACGCGGCGTACTCGCGCAACTCGAAGTTCGTCCGGAAGCCGGCGAACCCCAGCGGCGACCGGCTCAGGCTGTGGTGGTTGTGCTCGTCCGCGGCGAAGAGCGACAACCCGCCCGAGCGGACGCCGCCGTCACGGGCGTACAGGCTGATGACCTTGTATTCGACCTCGAGGCCGGAAAGGTCACCGGGTGCGGCGATCTTCGCGTCCAGCCACGCGTCCTTGATCCGCGGAACGACCGTCAACGTGTCGTGCAACGCGATGCGGGCGGAGTGGCTCTGGTAGTCGATCAAGCCGTACACGCCGCCGTTCCACGTGACCAGGTTGGCCTCGATCCGGTGCGGGTTGGCGACTCGCACGAGGAAGCTGCGCCAGCCGTGCTGAACCAGTCTCGGCGGCGCGGCTCCCGGTGCGGACACAGCGATTCCCTGCTCGTCGATCGACACGTCGACCAGCACGAACGGCCGCAACAGGGTCTCGAGCTGGCTGCGCTTGTCCGCCTCGCTCATCGAACTGCTTTCCAGCTTGGGCAGTTGAGTAACCACGTCGTCGGGCAATGGATCGCCCAGATCGTGGAGTTTTCGTACGGCGCGGACGGCGGACGCGAACAGTGGCTGAACTGCGGGGTCAGACACTCGGACCTCCCGATGGCGAGTCCTTCGCGACCCTACCCGGCGCCGCCTACCTCAGCACCTCTAATAAGGCGGCGAGGTCTGCACGGTCCACCTGCCGGCTACCGATCAGTGCCTGCATCAGCAGCCCGTCCAGCGCCGCAACCAGGAGCCTTGCTTTCTGCGGATCCGCGGTGAACGCTCGGGCGATGTCCGTCAACGGCTCCAGCCACGCCGCTGCGGCGGGCCTGAGCTCCGGACGGCGAGCGGCGTACAGATAGAGCTCGTAGAGCGCCAGGGTCCGTCCCCTCCTGCGCACCACGCTGTGCTCGATCAGGCGCACGAGTTCGTCCGCCGGACGCGCGCCCGACTCACTCCCCCGCGCGTGCAGTTCGGCCGCGAGATCCTCCGCCGCCCAGCCCAGTGCCGCGACGAGCAGCTCGTCCAGCGTTGCGAAGTGGTAGGTGATCGACGCGACCGACACATCCGCCACCGCGGCCACAGCGCGATGGCTCACACCTGCGACTCCGTCGCGCTCGATCACGGTCAGAGTGGCCCGCAGCAACTCGCTCCGCCGCTGCTCACCGCGCATCCGGCGACCGTCGACACCCTTACTGACCTGCACGAACGGCAAACTATCAGGACGTCTGTACGGATTGTTTTTGGTCCCCGGAATCGCGGGAACGACCGCCGTCCGGCACCTAGGCTCGGATGACGTGACAACCAACGACATCAGTACGGCGATGCGCCGCGCCCTGAAGCGCGCGGACGACGGCAAGACCCTCGACCCGGCGGAGGTGGAGGTCCTGCTCGGCGCGAGCGGCGACGCCCTGACCGCCCTGATGGGGACCGCGGCCCGGGTCCGCGACCAGGGTCTGGCGGACGCCGGCCGGCCGGGCATCGTCACGTACTCGAAGAAGGTCTTCATCCCGCTGACCCGGTTGTGCCGGGATCGGTGTCACTACTGCACGTTCGCGACCACGCCGGGGCGGGTGCACTCGCCGTACCTGTCTCCGGACGAGGTGCTGGAGATCGCGCGGCAGGGTGCGGCCCTCGGCTGCAAGGAGGCGCTCTTCACCCTCGGCGACGCGCCCGAGGACCGCTGGGAGGCGGCTCGGCAGTGGCTGGAGGAGGCCGGGTACGACAGCACGCTCGACTATGTACGGGCGATGTCGATCCGCGTCCTGGAGGAGACCGGGCTGCTGCCGCACCTCAACCCCGGGGTGATGTCGTGGCAGGACCTGCAGCGGTTGAAGCCGGTCGCGCCGAGTATGGGGATGATGCTGGAGACCACGTCCCGGCGGCTGTTCGAGGAGAAGGGCCAGCCGCATTTCGGTTCGCCCGACAAGGACCCGGCGATCCGGCTGCGGGTGCTCGAGGATGCCGGGCGGTCGAACGTGCCGTTCACCACCGGGCTGCTGATCGGGATCGGCGAGACTCTCGTGGAGCGGGCGGACTCGATCTTCGCGCTGCGGAAGGTGGCGCGGCAATACAACGGCATCCAGGAAGTCATCATCCAGGGGTTCCGGGTGAAGCCGGACACCGCGATGCGCAACGACGCCGACGTACCGCTGGGCGAGTGGCTGGCCGCGATCGCGGTCACCCGGGTCGTGCTCGGGCCGCGGGTCCGCGTACAGGCGCCGCCGAACCTGGTCGACCTGGCCGAGTGCCGGGCGCTGCTCGATGCGGGCGTCGACGACTTCGGCGGGGTGTCGCCGCTGACGCCGGACCATGTGAACCCGGAGCGCCCTTGGCCGCAGATCGATGATCTGGCCAAGGTGACGGCGGATGCCGGTTTTGTCTTGCGGGAAAGGCTGACCGCGCACCCGGAGTACCTGCGTGAGCCGTGGCTCGACCCACGGCTGATCTCGCATGTCGAGGCACTGGTCGATCCGGCAACTGGTCTCGCGAACGAGTCCGCTCTGCCGGTGGGCCTGCCGTGGCAGGAGCCGGATGGCGGGTGGGACAGCGTCGGCCGGACCGATCTGCACACCGCGATCGACACCGAGGGCCGTCGTACCGAGACTCGCTCGGACTTCGACGCCGCGTACGGCGACTGGGACGTCCTCCGCGAGGATGTCGCGGGTCGGTCAGCACCAGAACGCATCGAAGGCGACATCAAGGCAGCACTGTCTGCGGCTGAACGTGATCCGGCTGGACTCTCCGACGCTCAAGCATTGACCTTGATGACAGCAACCGGTCCCGCGCTGGACGCCTTGGCAGGACTCGCCGATGAGTTGCGCAAGGCAACGGTCGGCGACGACGTCACCTACGTGGTGAACCGGAACATCAACTTCACCAACGTCTGCTACACCGGCTGCCGGTTCTGCGCGTTCGCCCAGCGTCGGTCCGACGCCGACGCCTACTCGCTGTCGATGGACGAGGTCGGCCAGCGCGCCGAGGAAGCCTGGGTGATCGGCGCGACCGAGGTCTGCATGCAGGGCGGTATCCACCCCGACCTGCCGGGTACGGCGTACGCCGACCTGGTCCGTGCGGTCAAGGACCGGGTGCCGGACATGCACGTCCACGCGTACTCGCCGATGGAGATCGTCAACGGATCCGTGCGTACCGGGCTGTCGATCGAGGACTTCCTGATCTCGGTCAAGGAGGCCGGACTGGACAGCATCCCCGGCACCGCGGCGGAGATCCTCGACGACGACGTGCGCTGGATCCTGACCAAGGGAAAGTTGCCGACCGCCTCGTGGATCGAGGTGATCAGCACGGCGCACAAGGTCGGCCTGCCGTCCAGCTCGACGATGATGTACGGGCACGTCGACGCGCCACACCACTGGGTCCAGCACCTGCGGACGATCGCCGCGGTCCAGGATCAGACCGGCGGGTTCACCGAGTTCGTGCTGCTGCCGTTCATCCACCAGAACTCGCCGATCTACCTGGCCGGCGTGGCCCGCCCCGGACCGACGTACGACGAGAACCGCGCGGTGCACGCGATGGCGCGGATCATGCTG
Source organism: Kribbella sp. NPDC026596 (assembly GCF_040638415.1). Lineage (NCBI taxonomy): Bacteria > Bacillati > Actinomycetota > Actinomycetes > Propionibacteriales > Kribbellaceae > Kribbella > Kribbella sp. NPDC026596. The sequence continues at coordinate 261,758 of NZ_JBEZYF010000002.1, forward strand.
CACGGCCGGATCGACAACATCCAGTGCTCGTGGGTCAAACTCGGCGTCGACGGCTGCGTCGCGGTCCTGAACGGCGGCGTCAACGACATCGGCGGCACCTTGATGGAAGAGACCATCAGCCGGATGGCCGGCTCCAAGCACGGCAGCCGCAAGTCCATCGCCGAACTCACCGCGATGGCCACGGCCGCAGGCCGGCCGGCCCGCCAGCGCAGCACGACGTACGGCGAGATCCCGCATCGCTCGGCCACCGAGCTCGAGCTGGCCTGAGACAGAGCGGCTCCCCGATGTACCGGTCCCCAGCAGCACCAGTACATCGGGGAGCTCGCCGCAAAAGAAACGCCGGCCATGCCGGGCGTCGGTCGCCACCTCACTGGCGACCGGCGGGCCCACGCGGCACGACCGGCGTCCTGCTGTTTGCCCCGAGAGGGCAGTCGGCCCGAAGGAGGGCGGGCCCGATGCCTCATTCCGAGACCGGCAGGGGAGGTACAGTCCGGTCGCGGACGGGAGTACATCGGGAACCACCTGGAGCCTGTGTCGGCGACCCGTCCGCCGCCGACAAGAGAACGCTGTCATGGGCCGCGATCCCCGGGAATCCCCCCGATCAAACATTTGCATTGCCTTCAAACAAGACAACTCTCTGTATAAGAATCTTCACTTTCCGTACAGACGTTGCCTTCTGCAACAACAAAGCAGCCGCGGCCGGGGCGCCCCCTGGGATGGGGGGGCCGGCCGCGGGCGAAGGTGTGGAGAAG